>NZ_JAKEVK010000016.1:0-48139 GCF_022398435.1 Pseudoalteromonas sp. Isolate6
AAACAAATAGACTGTTCTCAACGCATAAATCGCTAACACCAATGGAGGTAACACACCATGCAGTTAGATCACTTTTTGTTTAGGGCACATGACATGGCAAAGATGGCAACCTTTTTTGAGCAGGTGCTTAGGCTTAAAGAAGGCTTACGTCCACCTTTTCCATTTCCAGGAAAATGGTTCTATGGCGACCAACAGCAACCTTTCATTCATCTGGTTGAACAATCACCACATACCCAAGCACAGGCTGAATACCTTGGCTCTGTGCAAAACACAAGCGTGGGTACTAGCAACATAGATCATATTGCATTTCGTGGTGACGATTACCCTGGGTTAATCACCCGATTAGAGCGTTTTGGCGTTCGCTACGTGGAACGAGATGTCCCCGTTAGCAATGAGCACCAAGTTTTTATCTTTGCACCTGAATCTCTAAAAATTGAAGTGCTATTTCCACGCCACATCAACTCACTTGTCCAATAATTAGGAGAATACTATGTCTGATCCATTATTATTTACGCAGAAAAAACTCGGTAATTTAATCTTACCAAACCGCATTTTGATGGCACCAATGACCCGCTCTCGAACAACACAACCGGGAGATATTCCAAACCAGTTGATGGCAAAGTACTACGCCCAACGCGCTTCGGCAGGGCTTATCATTAGTGAAGCCACACAAATCTCTTGTCAGGGCAAAGGATATTCATTTACTCCCGGAATTTATACTGCTTCGCAGGTTGCTGGATGGAAAGAAATCACCCATGCAGTCCAGCAAAAAGGTGGCCGTATCTTCTGTCAGCTTTGGCATGTCGGTCGTATGTCTCACTCCACTTTTCATGAAGATGGCCAACCCGTCGCCCCCTCAGCACTCGCGCCCGACGCGCAAGTGTGGGTGGTCAATGAGAAAGGAGTGGGTGAAATGGTCGATTGCCCAACACCACGCGCACTGGCAACCCAAGAAGTACAGAGCATAGTCGAAGATTATGTCCATGCGGCTGAGAATGCCATGATCGCAGGGTTTAATGGCGTCGAGATCCACGCTGGTAATGGCTACTTAATTGACCAATTTTTACGCCGCAGTTCTAATCTACGTCATGATCAATATGGTGGCTCGAAGGAAAACCGAATTCGCTTTGCGGTTGAAGTTATCACCGCGATTAGCCAAGCAATTGGGGCTGAAAAAGTAGGGATCCGATTAGCACCTTTTATTACTCAACGTGGCATGCAAGACGAAGAGGCCATTGATACTATCTTGCTCGCCGCGGAGCACTTTAACCGCTTAGGCATTGCCTATGTGCACTTAGCCGAAGCGGACTGGGATGATGCGCCAGTCGTGACGGAGAGCTTTAGGCAAGCACTAAGAAGAAAATTCCACGGCGCCATTATTGTGGCGGGAAATTACGAGCCAGAGCAAGCCGAAGCCCTTATTGAACAAGGCCTAGTCGACTTTGTGGCTTTTGGTCGCAAATTTATCTCCAACCCAGATCTCGTATACCGTCTGACTCATCAATTACCTTTGAGTCCAATCAACCCTGATGCGCCTTTGTTTGGTGGTAGCGAGCAGGGCTACACCGACTATGCAGATTTTCAACAATTAAGAGCAAAAGGTGCAATATGAAGCCATTATTACTGAATTTTTCCCTAGCCTCCATGGCATTACTTGGTGCAACCAATGCAATTTCAGCACCTGAGTTTACATTAGAAAGCCCAGATCTTGTTGCCGAAAAATCTATTCGGCCATTTCAATACTGGGATCAATTTGGCTGCGAGGGTAACAGCACACGGCCAACCTTAGTTTGGTCAAATGCACCTAAACAAACCAAGAGCTTTGCGGTGACGTTTTACGATCAAGACGCGCCAACCGGCAGTGGATTTTGGCACTGGCAAGTCTATAACCTGCCCAAAGACACAACTAGGCTTGCAGAAACTTTACCAAGCCAAGCCGTTGAAGGTAATACGGATTTAGGAAAGCCTGGGTACTTTGGCCCGTGCCCGCCTATTGGTCGCAAACATAAATACACCTTTACCGTGCATGCACTAGATGTAGACACACTCCCCGTGCCAACTGGTGCAACGGCACCACTTACTGGATTTTTTATCCACCAGCATAGCTTAGCGCAGGCAACACTTTCTGTGTATGCCGGCCCAAGAGCCGCTGGAGAATAACCATGTGTACTACATTGACCACAAGTGTTCGAGCACTACTAACAGCAATCGCCCTGCTTACAGGCACAGCCCACGGCGTCGAAGTAGAATCTGGTCATTACTGGCCTGATGATGCTCAATTGGTGATCTCTATCTCCATGCAGTTTGAAGCAACCGCGCAAGACCCAAGCGATCCAGGGCCATTTCCTCAGCAAGAAGCGGGCTACCCCGACACCATCGCTCCTACTTGGTATCAGTACGGTATGAATGAAGGGATCCCAAGATTGCTCAAGCTTTGGGACAAGCATAACATCAAAGTGACGTCCCACATGGTAGGAAAAGCTGCTGAGCTTAACCCTAAACTTGCCAAAATGGTGGCAGAAAAAGGGCATGAAATTTCAGGCCATGGACAAAGCTGGACACCACAATATTCAATGACCCCCGAAGAAGAACGGGCGTCTTATATTCACAGTGCAAACGTGCTTGAAAAGATCACGGGACAAAGACCAAAAGGCTTTAATGCATTTTGGATGCGCCACTCTGAGCAAACATTAACTATTTTGCAGTCCCTTGGCTTTGTCTACCATATTGATGATTTATCTCGGGATGAGCCTTCGTTTACTCCCGTGAATGGCAAGCCTTTCGTAGTTGTCCCCTACACCTTTAGAAACAACGATATAGTGCGCTACGGTGGCAGCTCTGCAATGACAGCAAAAGCCTATTTACAAGAGTTAAAGGACGAGTTTGATGTGCTTTATGAAGAAGGAAAATCCCAGCGCCGGATGATGTCTATTAGTGCACACGACAGGCTCGCAGGCAGCCCTGCTCGCGTAAAAGCACTTGACGACTTTATTCGTTACGCTAAATCGCATCCAAAGGTTAAGTTTATGCGCAAAATAGACATAGCGAAATGGACCCTAAAGCAGCAAGACGTACCAATCAACCCAAAACGTGTGTTTTAACAAATAATAACGCTGCAATTCATAGGCTCTTTTGACGAGCCTATTTTCTTCTGCACACTTACAAATACAATCGTGCTTCCCAAAACCACAATTTTTATTTTCGAAAACGCAAAAAGCACTCCTTCCCTGCAAACAGATAAGAGCAAAAACTCAATAATTTCAATAAATTAAAATTTGGCATGCGACTTGTTATCTACTGAGTATTACAATCTTCATTCCACTAGAGATATCAACATGGATATACAAGTCGAACATAAAAAGCGCAACAAGATTAACTGGTTGTGGGCTATTGGCGGAACTGTTTTCGCCGTAGTTATTATATGGCTGCTAATACAACCCTCAGCGCAGGCATCTTTGCCTATGGCAAAAACATGGATTGCGGAGGTCCAGCAAGGGGATTTAGAGGTCAGTGTATCTGGATATGGTCAGCTTAAATCGAGAACGCCGCGTTTGATAAGTGCCGCAAGCGATGCCACGGTTGAAGAAATTTTGCTGCGCCCAGGTGCACAAGTTAACCCCGACAGCATCATCATGAGGTTACAAGATGCAAATTTGGCCCAATCTCTAAAAGATGCCAAACGCAGTTTGGCGCAATCACAAGACCAATATCTACAGCTCGATATCAATCAACAACGAGAATTGCTGTCTCATCAAGCGGATTTAGAAATTCTGAGATCTGAGTTAGAAAGTGCCGAGCTGGAGGTTACCGCTCAAGGAGAATTGGTTGAAGATGGAGTTGTTTCTAAACTCGACTACCAACGCGCGGTACTTACCCATCGTCAGTTGAAACGCCGCATTAATATAGAGCAGCAGCGAATAGCGCAATTACAGACCTTACACAAAGCCAATCTACAGCTTGCGCAGTCGAATATTGATGCCAGTAATGAAGCATTTTTATTGGTACAAGATAGGGTAAATAAGCTCACGGTACGGGCTGGGATCAAAGGGGTCTTGCAGCAACTTCATGTGGAGCTTGGACAAAGCGTGTCTCTTGGCACTCAATTGGTGTTGGTTGGCAGCACTACCGATTTATATGCGCAACTGCAGATCCCACAAGCCTATGCTCAGCAAATAAAGTTGGCTCAGCAGGTGAGCATCAATACTCGTAACGACTTAATTGAAGGCCAAGTGTCGCGCATTAATCCAATGGTACAAAATGGCAATATTGAAGTTGAGGTGACACTGCCTAAAAGCCTGCCCGCGAGTGCTCGTCCCAAACTAAATATTGAGGGGAAAGTCTCTATCGACAAATTGAGTTCCGCACTGTTCATCGACAAACCCGTCGGTGCAAAACCTTATAGTCAAGCAACCTTATATCTTGTTGATAAAGAAAAACAACAAGCCCGTGCAATTCAAGTACACTATGGCGCAGAAACGTCACAGCACATTCAGCTGCTCAGTGGCGCTTCGACAAATCAGCAGTTTATTTTGTCGGATATGGCATCTTATGCCAATACACCCGTAGTGACTTTGAGCAAATAACAAACCAAAGGAAGAACAATGAATAATAAACATGTTATTGAACTTAAAAACATCACTAAAAAGTTTGTCCTCGGCGGAATGGAAACACTGGCACTGCGTGGCGTGAATCTGAATGTGACTCAAGGCGAATATCTGTCAATTTCAGGTCCATCGGGCTGCGGCAAGTCAACACTTTTAAACATTCTTGGTTTATTAGACAGCCCAAGTACCGGTACCTACACAATTGCGGGTAACGATGTCAGTAACCTTGACGTCAACCAAAGAGCCACACTAAGAAATAAACATATTGGTTTTGTATTTCAGTCATTTAACCTTATCGATGAGTTGAACGTCTTTGACAATGTCGCCTTACCCATCAAGTACAGTAGCACTGCACTCTCAAATACTGCGTTAAAAGAACGGGTAATGACTTGCTTAGAGTTAGTACAAATGACCCATAGAGCAGAGCATAAGCCCAATCAACTTTCTGGCGGGCAGCAACAACGTATCGCCATTGCCAGAGCGCTCGCCAATCAGCCAGATATTTTGCTTATTGATGAACCTACAGGAAACTTGGACTCAAAAAATGGCGATGCCGTAATGAAAATGCTGAGCGACCTAAACGCCCAAGGCACAACCATGTGTATGGTTACTCACGACCCTAGGTATGCAGACATGGCAAAACGTAAACTATTCTTGTTAGATGGGGTGATGGTAGATGAAATGAATTTGGAGATGGTGGGATGATAAAAGAGGAATTTAAGCTCGCACTGTCAAACCTTAGGAAGCTTCCGGGATTTAGTCTTACCGTGCTTTTCACCCTAGCATTAACCTTAGCAGCACTGACGGTGGTGATTAATATCAATCATAGACTGATCACACAACCGCTTCCCTACCCTGATGCAGACAAGCTGTGGGTGACCGATCAAAGCGAAACCATTAATGGAGAAACCCAATATGGATTCCAACTGCTCTCTACCCAGTTTCGACTATATCAAGATAAGCAATTTATCGACAAAATGGCGATGATGCACTTGGTATCATCTCGTTTTATGGACATTAAGGATATGCCCACGGTAGACATTATTCGAGTGACTCCCGAATTCTTTGAGTTGTTGGGTACTCCATTGCACCTTGGTCGCGCGCTAAAAAAAGATGAAGGTGTCAGCGACGAACAAAAAGTCTTGGTACTGAGTTACCAGTCTTGGATAACGCATTTTAATGCCAACCCAGATGTCGTTGGTAGCTACACGAGCATCAATCGTGAGCGCTATCAAATTATCGGAGTAACGGGAGAAGCGTTTGAAGTGCCTGAAATCTTTGGTGGCTTCCCCGTTAGCGGTTTTAGTAGCTTTCCGGAGCCTGTCACCACTACATCGCATTGGAATAGTATCAGTAGTGAATTTAACGGCATCGCTCGGCTTAAAGCGGGTGTAAACATAGAGCAGATGAATCATGCGCTGGGCGAGCAAATTAACACGCTTTACCAATCCCGTGAGAACGTAGCGCCCGACACGCGAATTGGCGCTAAGTTTACACCACTGCGCGACAAAATCGTTGCACGAAGTGATGAACTAGCAATTACCTTATTATTTTCAGCTGCAGTTTTGGTGCTCATTGCCCTGACTAATGTGGTTAATTTATTTCTCTCAAGAGCTGCGCAAAAACAGCGCACCATAGCAATTCAAGCGGCACTGGGGGCAAAGCCTACTCACATTTTTGTCAGTATGTTTTGTGAAAGCGTGCTGTTAGTGGGCGCAGCCACTATACTCGGATTATTGCTTGCCGAGTGGTTGAATGTTTGGTTAGCAAACGACTTGAGCTATTTATTTAGTCGCATGCAGAGCTTAACTCTGGACTGGCCGACCATCGTGGTTGCTTGTGCACTGAGTCTGATAATATCGCTTCTCATCGCCTGGTTTACCAGTAAACAAGTAAACTATCATGCACTGACAGATGCGCTACACAGCAGCGGTAAAGGCACTGGCGCGCAAATTTCCAAGCGTACTCGTCAAGTGTTGGTGGCATTACAAGTGTGCTTTGCCAGTATTTTACTCTTTCTTGCAGCCAACAAATTAATTCCCGCATACGCGCAAATGACTCATCCCACAGGGTTTAATACTGAGCATTTGTACTATGTCCGTATTGATGGCAGTGCCACAGAAATAGATAGCTTTGAGCTAGGCAAACAAATCAAACAGCTTTTAGCCAATCAAGCAAGCATCGCATCGGTCTCAGCAAGTTACACTTCACCGCTACAAATGGGGTGGCAAAACTATTTGTATGATCAAAATATTGCGCTGATCGGTATCGTCAGTTTGTCCTTTTACGACGAGGACGGTTTCACTGCGCTTTCACTGCCACTTGAACAAGGAAGCCGATTTACACCGATCATGGCATCAGGCTCAGACAACAATGAAATAATTCTCTCGGCCTCACTCGCTAAGCGTTTGTACAAAGATGAAAATCCAATCGGTCAAACCCTCTATGCAGACAGAGAAGAGCCAAGAAAAGTGGTTGGGGTTGTAAGTGATATTTACGTGCCTACAGGCAACCGAGGCTATACCTTAGAGCGCTATTACTTGCCTGTCACTGAAGGCAGCACATCTTTTATTATCAAAGGGAATTCTGCACTGTCAAAAGTCCAATTAACTCATGCTCTCAAGGCCATTCATCCGAGTCTAAACTTTGCTTTCTTTGAGCCTGTAGATGACATGCTCACCCAGAGGTTAAGACAAACTTGGCTGCAAGCAATGTTGACTGTTGCCCTATTAGCCCTTACCTTAAGCCTAGCTGGTGCTGGGATCTACGGCGTGCTCAACTACAGTGTACAAATGCGTCGCTATGAGCTTGGTATTCACATGTCATTGGGTGCACATACACACAAACTGATATCACAAGTGCTCAAGCAAAGTCTAACACCTGTAATGATTGGCCTTGGAGTGAGTGCATTAGCCATTGCAATCGGGTATGGAATTTTGACAAAGATAAGCACAGATACTATTTCCGTGAGCTGGTTCGCCGTAACCGTGACAATCCCTATCATGCTGCTGATCGCGCTCATCGCAAGCTATTTACCTGTGCAAAGAGTGATAAGCCAAGATCCCATTAAAGCGCTAAGAAACGAATAAGTTAATAATAACAACAGGAATGCGTAGGCAAAGCGTGGCGTTTAATCTCACTTTGCCTACAACACACTATGCAAGGTTCAATTTTAATTGTTGATGACAAGGCCGATATCCGCCTTAGCTTACAGTTTTTACTAAAAAACCACGGTTTTACCATTTTCCAAAGTAGTAGTCTTGATTGTGCCGCTAAGCAGCTCAATGCGAACGACATTGATATTGTACTGCTAGACATGAACTATGAATTCGATACAACATCCGGCGATGAAGGCCTCTCTTTTTTGAGTCAATATGCAAGCCAAAGTAGCGCAACATTTATTGCGATGACCGCTTGGTCTAGCGTCGAACTCGCCGTCGAAGCCATGCAGTGCGGCGCCAAAGACTTTTTTGCCAAGCCTTGGGACAACCACGCCGTGGTAACGATGGTGAAAAAGCATTTAGGGCTAAAGCAAATCGCTGCAAAACAACAACCTGCTTCCTCCCAACAAACCATAGCTAAAATAGCGTCAAATGTAGAGCCAGCTGAAGCGTTACTCTGGTTAAGCCCCACGATGCAAACACTAAAAAGCCAACTTGACCGTATTGCAAAAACCAAAGCGAATATATTGCTTAGAGGGGAAAATGGGACAGGAAAATCACAGATTGCCAACTATATCCACCAGCAAAGCAACATCAAAGGCAACTTTGTGAGCACCAATATGGCTGCCATTCCAGAGTCATTGTTTGAAAGTGAAATGTTTGGCCATGTGAAAGGTGCGTTTACTGACGCTAAACAGGATAGACAAGGCCGTTTCTCAATGGCTGAGCAAGGGACTTTATTTTTAGATGAGGTAGGCACTCTCACTGAGTCTCAACAAGCGAAGCTACTACGAGTATTAGAAACAGGGGAATATGAAGCCGTTGGCTCAAGCAAAACGCAGCATGCAAGCTGTCGAATTATTAGTGCAACTAATGCAGATTTAGAATCGCAACAACAAGCAGGTCAATTTCGTAGTGATCTATATTTCAGACTAAATACAATGGAGTTTGAGATCCCACCACTGCGCTTGCGTCGCACTGAGATAATTCCGCTGGCCGACTTTTTTATTCAAAAGCACGCAACGGCCTATGAATTAGACGTAAAACCCTTGTCTCACGCAGCGCAAACAAGACTACAAAGTTACGCATTCCCAGGTAATATCCGTGAACTTAGCCATATGATGGAACGTGCGATTTTGCTGTGTGATGGCACTGAAATTGAACAAAGCGCGCTTTCTTTTAAATCTGTAGCAACCACAGAGCAGAGCGAGCCTGAAATGATGACGCTAGATCAAGCCGAGCAAAAGTTGATTAAAATGGCGCTGTGCCAATGCCATGATAATGTGGAAGATGCTGCGGTTTTACTTGGGATCAGTAAAAGTGCCCTATATCGTCGCCTTGATAAATTCGATATCAAAATGCGGTGAGCTTGCCTATGAAAAAGCCTAACTTTGAACAGACTATCGAGATTTTTTGCCTGATTATTTGGCTTCTGTTCGCCGTACTCAGCGCTTTTTTTATGGTCACCCTTGAGGTCTCAACACTCAGTGTTATCACCTACTTTTTCCTTGTCCTTTGTCCGCTCGCACTGCTGTTGTATCATTTTAAACAGCGCCTGATACAACCTTTTTATCACCTATCAACCACCATAGAGGCTATCAAAAACGAAGAGTATGGGCAGCGCTTTTACACCTCTGAAAGCTCAGGCATTCTTCACAGTTTGCAGCAAGAAACACAGCAATTATGTCAGCAGCTGCAATCATTCAAATCAGAGCGAGACCACCAAGCCATATTACTATTTAGACTCATTGAACAACTGCCCAGCCCCATCGCAATTTTCGATAACAATACTGCATTGGTGCATGCCAATGAAGCCTTCTCAAATTGGATAGGGAAACCATGGCAAAGCCAGCGTTTATTAAAAGCGCATAAGTTTAGCCTTGAGTATCATAGTGGACATTGGCGCTTTAACCACTCCACCTTAAGTGATGAGTGGCAGCTTCGCTATAGCGAGCTTACCATTGCAGGTATGCAGGCGCACTTAGTGATCCTGACCGATGTGCAAGCAGTTGTCAGTCAAGCTCAGCGCGACGCTTGGCAAAAAATGATCAGAGTGCTCAGCCACGAAATTCATAATTCCCTCTCGCCAATTAAGTCACTGGCTCAAACCTTGATAGAAATTCCTACCACGCAAGAGAATCAAGCCGATTTTGAACAGGCGCTTGGCGTAATTGTGCAGCGCAGCGATGGCCTGATGTCATTTGTTAATCGCTATGCAAGCGTTGCAAAACAGCATCAACTTGATATAGAAACGATATCCATAAATGACTTACTAACGCCGCTAGTAGGGCTTTTCGACAATCGCGTGAGATTAACCATTGAACAGGACTTTACGCTGCAAATTGATCAAAGCTTACTTGAGCAAGCGCTTGTAAACCTGATTAAAAATGCCTTAGAAGCTGGGGGGGAGAACAATGCTGTTTACGTCAAAGCGTATCACAATCATAAATTCGCAGGTATTGAAGTACTCGACGAAGGGCATGGAATAAAAAACGCTGACAACCTATTTGTACCTTTTTACACCACTAAAGCAGCGGGTAAAGGGATTGGGCTCATCTTAGCTAAAAACATTGTTGAACAACATAACGGAAAACTGAGCTTAACCAATCGTAAAGATGCGCAAGGTGCAATTGCTCATATTCAGCTTCCACTGATGGCAGTAAGTACGTGAGTGTTCACTGCCACCTCTAGGCGACATTTATTGAGACATTTTAAGCATCGCAATCAACTGACGACCAGCGGCAATGGTATTGGTTTCACCACTATAGATGTTGTCGCATTCTTTCGATTCAAACACTTCTTTAATCCAAACAAACAAATCTTTATTAAACATTACCAGCATTTCGACAGGAATATCTTTATCATGCAAATGTGCCGTTAAACATTCTGCAACCTCATCAATTAATAACGCGCCATCGTTAAACTCAACACAAAAATATAAGCTATTGGCCAGTTCTTTATACAATTTAACGATAAGTTCAATACGTTGCTGCGAATAGCCATTTGCTTGGACAAGCCCAACTTCAGCATCCACTTCATCCATCGCTTCGAGTAGACAAGCTACATCATCGAGCTCTATTGGACACTCAAGCCAAAACTCGCTTGCGGATTCAGGCTCTTTTTGCAATTTACTTGAAAACGCTCCGAGGTCGTCTGGACCCATATCAAAAAAAGCATCATCAAATAAGTCATTCGCTTCTTCTGAGCGCAAATTGCCATTAAGTATTTTTTCATTTTTCTTAAGCTCTTCGAGGGTTTCATCGAACAATTCTATTGCTTCTGACGATGCTTTTCTTTTGTCTCTTTGACGGCGGGCCTCCGGTCCTACAAATTCCTGATTATGCGAGATTTTAAAGTAAAACTTCTTAAAAACCTCCGTTGACTCTTGGATTTGCTCAGCGAGTCGGCGCAGATTAGTTAAGTCTTTTTGCATGGAAATATAATGTGTCACCTCCCCTTGCTCATTTCGAATAGCCGATATATTCCACTCTACCGGATACATACTGCCATCTTTACGATAGTTGATTGAGGAGCCGTAGAAAAAGCCGTCGCGTTCAAGGGCATCACTTAATTTAGCAATGACGTTTTTATTGCTTTTAGGACCTTGTAAAATCGCAGGAGAACTACCTATAAGTTCCGCGAGATCATAACCGGTATGTTTGCAAAAATTTTTATTAGCGTAGACGATGCGGTAGCCATTTTTCCTATCTGCATCGGTGACAACCACCGCATGGTGAGAATGCATAAGTACTTGTTTTAATAATTCTATTGCTGAGGTTTGCTTTAGTAACTGGCTGAAAAACAAGGTTTCTTCTATGTTGTTTTGCTGGATAGACATTTTGCTTCCCTAAGCCTTGCGAGGCTTATTAACACGTATTTAAACAGTAGCTCAATTATTATTACCTGCTACTTTTTTAGCACCAAAACATAGTAATAATACGTGTTAACTGATCAACTTTGATCCCTCATAAAAGTGCTGCCGATGCTCAAGGTAGCGCATCCACACTCTATCCATTTGCGACTGATATAATTTTGCGCCATGTTTGTAATCCGTACCGTGCAACAGCAGCATATCCGCAAGTTGCATGCTGCTGGTCATGGCATGCAACATACCTTGCGAAGAGAGCGGATCGAAGCTCATGCTCGCATCACCCACCGCATACCAGCCTTTTGCTGCGCAACTATCCAAACGGGCCGAATTTGCACTTACCATTGGGTGCAGGTGTGCTGTTTCTATATTCACCAAGTCCACTAAGGTGTTAAATCCCCTCACCTGCTTTACTTTGGCTAAAAAATCTCGAGCGTTGGTGATGTTGTACTTTTTGATCGCATCAGCGCAAGCCTGCCAAGAAAACACCCGAGGCTGCATATTAGGATCGAGTGAAGAGCATGCCGCGCTCGGCGCACTATACCACCAGCCATTTTCTTCATCGCTTATCACCGCAAACTGTTTCGTCGTGGCAACCTCTGCGGTAAGCCACAGTGCCATTTGCTTATCAAACTGTTGTAGTTTTGCACCGAGTCGCCTCGCCAGATGACAGGCGCGACCGGTGGCATCAATAAGCAGTGTTGTCGTGATAGACATGTCAGTGTCGCGGCCTTCAACCCTAACTTGCCAACTTGATTGTGTTTGCACCACATCAGTGAGCTTTGTAGAAGATAACAAAGGGATACCACGAAGCACTAATTGATCACGAAGCTGCTGTTCAAAATGCTGCCGATGAATGTGCCACCCCAAACCATCGGGGTTTTTAACGTTATCCACTATAGTAGGCGATTCACTACCCCAAAACGAAATCATACCGTGACAAGTGAGATGCTCCGGGCTTTGTAGTAAGTGCAACAAGTTAAGCTTTTTGAGAATTCTAGACGCCGCTGGCGGTAAACACTCGCCTACTTTGTCTTTGGCTGCGGCGAGCTTATCGACTACTATCACCTGGTAGTGAGGGTGCAAAGCAAGTGCAGCAATGCATCCTGCAATGCCTGCACCTACAATGACAATATCCGATTTCCTTTCAGCCATATTAGCCCTTATTATTTGCGATTCCGACGATGTGCTTTGTCGGTTTGTGACAAATCAGGACGACAATCTCGCATGCTTTCGTTATTATCCGCAGCCAGCAGTTTTTCCGCTTTGACTGGTGTTAACCCTACTTGCATGGTGGTTGGAAAACCAGTTACGCCTTTTTCTGTCTTCGGTAATACCACCGCCAATTGACCAAACCCAGTGATCATACTGTTGATCTGCTCGATATAGTTGGTTGAAGGGCCTATCGGCAAATCGTTTAGCCACAGCTCCCGGTCATTAAATGCTGCTTGTCGCTCTGCAAATGGCTTTGTTTCATCGACTACTCGGTGATAATTTTGCTCGCTAAGCATATTATTTGGCACTCGTGCAGGCCAAAAGGTCGGTAAATAAGGGTCGTACGCTTCATTGTAGCCATCACGACAACTCGCGGTGTCTGTTTGCCAAGGAATGGCCATCCAACGTGTAATGCCACCAGCAACCTGCCCCGTTTTTAACGGCCCGCTCGAATGCAGCGCGATTTCTGATGTCATTTCCACGCCATAATTGGTGCCGTGGGTCGGTGCAGTATCCTCTGAATGCTTAAGACGGAAAGCCTCGCTATACATGCCTGCTGTACGCATTGGCCAAGTCATTTCACATCCAGGGTGGAAAGCATCCGCTAAACAGAACTCCATCGCCGCCTTGGTTAACATATCAGGCTGCTCAGCAACTGGTATTTCATCAATGCTGGCTGGGGGGCGATAACAAGGGTCGTAATCAGAATCAAATTCGCCATTCGACCACTGCTGTAACATATTCAACTGAATTTCTGTCAGGGTGACAAACTGCCTTGGCGAGTCATCGGCATCTACACTCATCGCATCGCCGTACAACCAAGGCCACAACTGCGGAGCGGTAGCGGCAAATTTAGGGTTCCAACTATGTTTTTCATCCGCTGTGGTGACTTTTTCTATCTGTCTAAAGTTATTAAAGAGATTACGTCTTACTTCTTGCCATGTGCGTGAGTTGTCATTTAAACGGCTGATCCAAGTCTCTGAAGTAAAATCAAAGGGGCTATTCCAGCCAAATCCTGCGGCAAATCCCGCATTAACCCATTGTAAATCGGTTAACCTTTGGAAAATCGGCAGAATGTCTTTACTAAAGGAAGGCTTACCCTTAGGTGCAGGTAGCATCTTGGCGTCAACTGCAACCTGACGCATTAAATCCCACATGGTTCGCGGAGATTTTTGCATTGGTGCGTAATCTGGTGGCGCACAAATAACCCATGCAGGTTTCACATCAAGTGCTTTGCCTTGATATTTCACCTCAGCAGTTACCGGGCCGTCCGAAGTATCGTCGTACCAGCCTTCATTATTACCGAACGTGATCGCTTCGTGGCCTTGAGGATTTTCTGACACCCCGTGCCCACCAAGCATCAGTAAGCGGCCCTTATCATCGGTACGCATTTCGCCTAAGTACACTTTTTTACCGGCAAAACATCCTTCAAAGCGACTACAACCGCACCCAGAAGCAATACCACTGATCTGCTGCGCCCCACCATCAATGAGCAAGCTGTTACGGTCGTTTACATTGAGGTTGCGTAGTAAACTCGGCTCGGCTTCAGCCGCCTCTGGAATATCCAACGCTAATTGAAACTCATACCAAGATGCTTTTTGATTAGCCAAGCGAGCATGCCAAATGATAGAAGCACCGTCGTCGCAAGTGAGCTCTTTAACGATGTTGCCCTCGGCGTCCAATCCATAAATACGAAAACGCGCAGCTTGGCGCTTCAACGCCCCCGTGCTATCGCGATAGTAATTCATATCTCTTGGAATGGCGGTATCGACCTCAGGACCAATAAAAAATTCATCTGGGCTATTACCAACCCGCATTACTCCAATGGGTGGGTATATCGCAGCTGAAACAATGGGATTTTGATTGCAGTGATGTGACATGTTGTAATCCTTTTTGCAGTGGTTCAATTCATGAAGCATTACTGCAGTGTAGAAGCTATTTCTGACTTACACCATTACATCAAATTACAGGTAGGAAAGAGGCCAGAGCCTCAAAATGAGGATGGCCCACATGGAGAAAGGGTATATCTCACCTATGATGGATGAGATAGAAGTACACCCTGTGCGGGACACAGGGAGAAAGGAAAAAATTAAGGAAGGAAGCGCTCAACGCGATAATCGCTGACGCCTAATATAAAAAGTGTGGGATTTAACTTAACCTAATGCTTCGCATACTAAATAGCTTTTAAAGCCGGCGTGATTAATTACATGTTTGACCTCACAGACAAACCAGTCGCCGTTGAGGTTATCATCAACCTCTTCGATAGTTATCACGCCACCTGCTAATAAATTAGGGTCGCCAACCACACAAAGCTGCACACTGGTATGCGCTCGATTTAAACGCTGTAACATGGCCGTCGCCGCGGTTTGTGCTTCGGCTTCATTAGGATAAACGTAAGAGAGTGTAGTATTAGGTGAACCGCCACCGACACTTACCAATGTTTTTTGCGCTAACGCTTTATCGTAAAAATACGCCTGCACCCCTTTAACTAACTTGTTGTGGTTAGCATTAAGCTGCCATGAAACCAGCTGCTTTTTACTTACCGTCACGCTAGGTAAAGCTTTGCCAGTTAACGACTTTCCGGTGCCTTTAGCCATAAAGATAAGCTTGTCATCCGCAATCTTCATGATTGCGTCAAACTGTACAGCAAGCTTGCTTAGCAATTGCATATCGCTTTCACTTTGCTCAATGTGCGGTATTTCTCGGCCCTGAAAAGCATCGCCTATTTTTGCCTGTAGCCCATACTCACCAGCAATGTCTTGAATAAGTTTGTCCAGCATCAGCGGCTCATCCTTCCCCTGCTCTGGCCATGAGCGTATTTTTAACGCTTTAAAATCTTGATCCCACAGCACTTTATTACCATAAAATGTCAATGAGCGATTGGGGCCAGTCAACTCATAAGCGCCCACTTCGAAAATACCTAATTTGGTTGAAGGAGCACTCTGATCTTTGGTGCCTTCTTTATATCCCATCGCAATTTCTAGTTGATCCGTTGGTGCGGGTAAGGCAATGGGCGCGTCAGCCAAATTGTCAAATCGTACATAGCAGGTATCACTCGCCAGTCCGGTGCGTGTTGTAACACTGAGCTCAGCCAAGCGGTTCTTCAGTGTTTTTGATACCTCATTGCCATTTGCTTTAATAGAATAATGCGGTTGTAAGTCCATATTAATCCCAAATATTGATCACTTTAGACACAGTAGGTTTTGCGATTTCGGGAAGAAAAATACTGATCTGCTCCGAATAAATTGGACCAAGCTCTGCCAAGCCATGATTGGCTTCTAGCACCTTTTCTACCATGCCACTACTGCGGCCATAGTGCTTAAAACAGATGAGATCGAGACAATCACCATCTCGCGTAATATAAGTTACCCCTTTGCTCATAACGACTCCTTAGCATCCAGCGCGCTTAATAGCGGCTGAGCTCCATTGAAAATTGGATTTCTCGTGGGATCCCATCATTAAAAAATAAGGTCCGCGTTTCACTTATCCGTTTGATGACCCACTTACCCATCACGCGCCCTACGCTTGGACTAGATTTCCCACTTTCTTCAACATAGCCCAGCGTCATCGGCTCCCCTTTGGCGGCTTCATCTCTCATCATGTCTAACTGCTTCAAGCCGTTATCCACAATTTGCGGGAAGATCACCCCTTCAATGTTTAAGGTTTGCTCTCCTACACCAATAAATTGCATCGGCGGAGAGTCCTTATCAGTCTGAGATTTGTGGGCTTCCCAGCGATATTGAGAATCGTACTGGAGCTTATTAAACGCTGCGGTGCTTACTGAAAACTTGTAGTCTCCCAGTTGCATCATATGTTTAGCATGATTAACTTTGCTCATTTAGTCCTCTATCGTTATGCCACTTGATTGTAATATCGCGCACTAAGCTCTTGCTCTGCTTGTTGCTGCTGCTGATCCAACATTTGCTTCACTTGCTGCGCAACCTCATAAGCCTGTTGGCCATCTTTTGCATTGACTGTGATATTGGCGTTCACTGTTACCGATGCTGCGCCCGGTTGTGGTGCCGATGAATATTCAGATGCTTTATTCGCACTCACATTCAGTTGATTTAAACTATTTAGATCCGGTGCTTTAGACTCATTGGTAGCTGATGTTTTGTCCTCGCTAAACCAGCTTTTAATGGCATCACCAACCATGTTGTTGGTAAGGTAACCCGCCATAGGGGCCGCCATTCTCACATAGGGATTTTTGCTTTTTGAAAGTGCACCTGATACCGCATCAGCAGAAAACATACCGCCCAGCGTGCTACCAATGCCAGCCGCTTTTTCTTTAACAGAAAGCCCATCATTATTGAGCGTTTCCCATACTGTGTGTGCGTTTAGCGCTCTACCAGCCAAATCACCCGCCTTGCTGACGCCGTGTATTTTGCCGGTTGTCATCCCTTGATTAGCAGCAAACGCAGCAGCCGTGCCGGTGGCCAAATTCAGCTCATTAATGACATTATTTTTAACAAAGTCGAGCGCATTGTTTTTAGTTGCTTCACCACTTTGAGGCGTACTAATCGCAGCCGTTTTGTTGTCCGTTTGCGCAACGTTTTCATCGCCTTTTGATAACCAACCGCCGAGGGTGTCGCTAATTAAGCCCAGTGGTCCCATGGTGGCAAAACTCGTTGCGCTATCGAGCAAGCGCTCTGTCACCGAAGGGCTCGAGGTACCTGAAGCTGAGTCCTGAGCATCGTCAGAGAACCAACCACCAAGTTTGTCACCAAACCAACCACCGATTGACTCACCGCCCATCGCGCCGAGTGCACCACCGACTAAGCCGCCAATTGCAGTGCCAACCACAGGAACAACCGAGCCAATTGCCGCGCCTGCTGCGGCGCCCGCGAGTGCGCCGCCAGCGCCACCCGCAGCCGCTCCAACCTGAGTGGTTTTTTCTTTCGTCGTTAACGTGTCATCAGTTAATGCCGTGAATGCATCGAATGCACCTAACGCCACGCTAAGCGGTGCAGCCGCACGCCCAAGTAACTTTTTAGACCCCTTGAATAACTGACCAAGTTTGCCACCTTTAGCTGGAGAGAAACTACCAAGCTTTTGATAACTAGCATCATTTGCGGCAGCCATCATTTTGACTTTTTTGGCTTTTGCTTTGGACATTGGTTGCGATGCTTGATTATCTAACTGTGTTTTTACGCTAGGGGCTTTCCCGCCGTCTAACAGTTTCAAAGCGGGTTTATTGGCGCTTCGTTTGTTGACTTTGCGCGGCTTGTTGCGCGGCTTGTGCTCGCGATCCGCCGACGTTTCTTGTTTATCCGCTAGATTGGAAGACTTAGCTCGCTTGTTGCGCTTTCTGCCTCGCTTCTTGCGTCCTTTTTTACGCGTAGATTTCTTCTCTTCAACATCACCTTCTAACTCAGCAAACGACTCGGATAAATCATCGCTAATACCGTCTAATCCAAACTCACCAAATAAATCTGGTAAGCTGTTGGTAAGAGAAGATAGATCTCCCTTGAGAACGCCTTTTAAATCAATATTGGAGAGTAGATCAGCGTGTTGCTCTAGTACACTTGCCGCATCGTTTAGCCCAAATGCACTTAACAGTTCAGGCCCTGCACTTACAAGGGACTTGATGTCGCCCCCCAAAATCGCGTCGACATCCAGTTTTTCTAATGCCGGTAATGCGCCTTCGAGTACGCCAGCTGCACCGTCTAATTCAAATGCCTTTAGTAATGAAGGACCTGCCGCCATAAGGCTCGATACGTCACCGCTGGCAATTTGCTTGAGATTCAGTTGTTTTAAGCCAGGAATCGCAGCTTGTAGCTTATCCGCTGCATCGCCAAGTTCAAATGCTCTAAGCACTTCAGGTGCGGCATCCACTAAGCTGCTTAGCTCACCATCCATTAAGCCCTTAAAATCGAGTTTTTCAGCGATAGGAAGAACTGAACCAAAAGCCTGCGACGCACCCTGCATATCCAATGCATCTAATAATGCCGGAGCACTTTGTAGCAACGACTGGATATCACCATCCGCAATTGCTCCTAAGTCCAATTGTTGTAGTGCTGGCAAAGCCGCAGATACTGAGTTTGCAGCACCATCAAGTCCAGCCGCCTCAAGTAAGTTTGGTAATGTTGCGGCCAACGACCCCAGCTCACCATTAGCAAGCCCGGCTAAATCAAGTTGTGCAAGCGCCGGAATTTCTTGTGCGAGAGTTTGGTTCAATGCCTTAAGATCAACGGCTTCTAGCAAGCTTGGCAAAGCCTGCTGCAAACTTTGTAAATCGCCTTGAAAAAGTCCTGGAATATCCAATTGGTTCACAGCTGGCGCAAACTGCGTTACCACGTTTGCCGCATCGTCAAAGCCAAATTGAGTCAATAACGCAGGAGCAGCTTCTGTTAGTGAACCAAGCTCTCCTTTGAGTACCTCTGCAAACTCAATATTGCTCAACAAATTGCCTGTTTCGAGCAGTTGCTTTGGCAAATCAGCCAAATCTAAACTCAATGCAAAGTCCGGCAAAGCTTGACCCAATGACGCTGCATCTAGGCAAAATTGCTGCTGAGCATCGATTACAGATTGGCTTTGTTTGGATGCATTTGTCGCGGCAGTCACGGCTGGTGCAACGGAAATTGCGTTAAAAAGTGAAGGAACGTGTTCGGCTAATGCCGCCAATTCAACTTGTACGGTTTGGCTTGCGGCGCTGAAATCCAGTTCTGCAACCCGTTCAGACAAGCCGCTTATCGCATGCTGTAAAGAATCGGGCAACGCCAACATGACCTGCTCAGCCTGCTGAACCAGCTGGCTACTAGGCACAGCTTTTTCACCAGTTGCAGGTGCCTGAAACTCAGGTACTGAGAACGAAGCCTGTGGACTTAACACCGCGCTGGCATTAAGTTGAGTCATGATGGAGATTAATTGCTGGATCTGCGCACTAGTCGCTGAATTGGCATTGAGCTTTGCAACTAGACTACCTAAATGTGCAACTTGGTTAGCAAGCGAAGTTACCTGTGGCAACTTATTTTTGACTTTGTTCGCCTCTCGTGAACGAACCTGTTTACCTTGTTTTGTCATGGCGTTACCTGAGGAAAATAGAGAAAAGTGAAACGCTTTAGCTTAAGCTGAGGCCTAAGCTAAAGCGTCTAAAAGTATGGAAATGCGCCCCCTAAAGGATTAAGGGGCGGTTGCGGTCATCGGTTTAGCCCGCTTCTGTCGCTTGTTTGTAATCAAGCGCTGCTTCAAACCACTCGATGAGTTCGTCTTCGGTCAGCGCGTTGAGTTCGGCCAAGCCCCAGCCAGTATATTTGGCCAGAGCGATAACCATGGCTTTTAAGCGCTTTGGCGGGACACGAGAAAAGCTTGTAGCGTTTCTCGCAGCTTCACAAAATCACTCCAATCAAGCTCTTCGATGATATCTGGAGAAACTTCGCATAAGTGCGAGAAATAACGAATTTCGCTTTCTGACTCGCTGATATCCGCTCTATCCACCATTAACCGATCGCGTACTTTTGGTCGTCTCATTGTCAGTTCTGCATACTCATGCCCATCGACCGTAATTGGGAATGCTAAGGTAATGATTTCTTTCATGGATTAAGCTCCGATTGCTGCGCGAAGTGCTGCCATTTGGTCCTTACCATTAACGGTACGAACGTCGTTGTATAGGTCAATTTCGTAAATTACATCTTGACCGATCTGTAGTTTGTACTTCTGAATTGCATATTGCAGCGTTAGCTTAGCTTCCTCGCCGTCTTTCCAGCTGCCCATATCCACTTCTTTGAAGAAGCCTTCAAGCGTTACCACTACGGGCACTGGCGCTTCGCCTTGCGCTTGGATAGCACCACGAGCCGTTAATGGCGTTGTTGCACCGCTCCAATCGCCAAGTAGCTTCATCATGTCAGCGTTGTATTCAAGTAACGTGATTGTGCCTTCTAGCTTTTCAAGTTGGCCAACATCAAGCTCAACCGGCGCTTGGAAACCCGACGTCACTTCGCGAGTTTTTACGGTTACTTTTGGTAGCTGGATTTCATCAGCAATACCTAGATAGCCTTTACCGTCTACAAACAGCTTGAATTTTTTAAGAATTTTTGGAGAGATTGCCATTATACGATTTCCTCTAGGTAGTTGTTAGTTAGAATACTCTTGAAGGTGATGTGCTCAGCCGGTGTTGGCGGCGTGAAGTCAAAGCTAAAATACACTTTACCCGCTTGAATATTGGCCGGTGTGTTTAACTCTTCGTCAGCCCAAATTTGACCGCCAAGAATTGCACCTTGTGCTTTTAAGCTATCTAGGTATGACTGAACACTTTGCGTAACATCTTCGATGTAAGTTTTGGTGATATTGCGGTCAACCGCCCACATGTGCGCACGCAGTAGTGAGTCGTTGATCATATCTGCGGTACGTACCACTGACAGGAATGCCCATTTAGGGTCGTCAGAACAAGTACGGTTACCCCACAACTTAAAGCCGTTTTGACGAATGATGGTCGACACTTCTTTTTCGTTCAGCATATTCGCACGCGCGTTGGCATCGCCCAGCTGGAAGTCGATTGGACGTGCAGTTGCCACAATACCGTTCATATTGGTATTACTTGGGCTCCACCAAAAGCCTCGGTCGTTGTCCGACTTAGCAATCATGCCCGCAACACGTGCACTTGCAGGTTCAACTTCTGCTTTACCATCGCGGAATACTTTGACATGAGGGTCAACAACGAACACACGGCGCGAACCAAAGTCAGCACGATATGTTTTTGCATCCTCATCGTTTGTATTTGGACCATCTGCAATGATCACCGCACGAAGACGCTCAGCCACGTTCACAAGTTCTGTGATAACTGGGTTACGATTACCTTCAGGGCGTTGATGCGCATAACCTGGCGCCACAAGAATACGTGGTGTTACGCCAAGTACAGACTCAGCACCAAGGAAAGCTTGTACACCTTCATAAGAACCGTCTGCTGCCACACCGCCAACCATGTTTGACATGATTGCCGCTTCATCAGCACCATCGACACGAACCACAACGACTACCGCACCAGCTTGGTCAAAAATACCGTCCATTGCCGCAGGCAGTGTTCCTTCTGTACCCAACGGTGCAGCTTCAGCACGTTTACCAGCAACCAATACAGGTGTGTTAAGTGGAAACTTTTCTGGATCTGCACTAGGTGCAGTACCAATCACACCAATTACTGAGCTTTTTACTGTTTTGATTGGACGCGTGCCGGATTGCGCCTCAATGACTTCTACACCGTGTAGAAATTTTGACATAGTTATCTCCTTTAAAGACATGTCAGTTAGAGAATAAAAAAGGCCATACAAGCTGCCTTGTATGGCCCTAATAACTTCATATAAATTAGAGTTTGTTGACCTTATACCTAACGGGTAAGGTGAATAAAAAATGACTTAGATTTGGATACCCTCGATGGTGACAGGCTCCCCGTTGATTAAATACAATCCTTTTATTTCGATAGACAACTTGCCCTCTCCTGCTGGGTGTACTGCAACACCATCAAGTTGAAAACGTGGCTCCCACTTCTCAAGTGCATTGGCGATGGTCATAGTGATATCCCCTACCAAAGAGTGAGAAAAAGGCCTATCTACAAGCTCATATAAGCCGCAGCCATAATCGCGCCGCATCACTCGACTCCCAAGTGGTGTGGTCACAATATCGCGAATACTCTGTTTTAGATGCTCAACACCACCTAGCGGCTTGCCCGTTTTGGCATTCATTCCTATCATGCTGAGTTACCCTCCTACACTAAATGACGCGACGCCCGCAACTGCAAGCTTGCCACCACAACTGACTGCATCACTGATCCTCGCGACCGCTTTCCCTGCAATGGTGAAGCTACCAGCACCAGCAGCTATCGTGACGCCAACGTGTTTTACTTTTGGATCGGGTGAAAATACATGGTCACTGATGGGATCTCCAACCCTAAGTACCGGCTTACCTGCGACGGTAAAACTCGACTGTGTGGCACTAGCCGTCCCTGGTACAAATTGCGCGTGAACATTTGTCATATCGCCATCCACTGCTATCACTGGCATACCCAATCACTCCTGTGCACTGATGTTTGCGCCGTTTAATTTCAACGTCGCGCTGGCCGCTATTTCAATATTCCCTGAGGTTGAGCTCATGGTTATGCTGCTGCCCTCAAGCGATAGCTCATTCGCTGCTGCCACACTGATATTGTTATCAGCACTTACCACCGCATCATTACCAATTTGCGCAGTTAGATTGTTCGCAACTTGCACGTTAGCATCATTGCCAACGATCACAGTGGCATCGTTACCACACTCAATGTGGATATCGCGCGCCGAGTGCACTTTAATTTGTGCTACCTCATTGCCACTGGTGTTAGGCACATACAAATGGTAAATGTGTTGCTCTCGGTCGTATTCCACCATCGCACCATCCTTATACTTAGTGCGACTCACCGCTTCCCTGTCTGACACCTGCTCATATGCCTCACCAGCACCAAGAACATGATCTTGATGATGGTGTGGTTGCGAGTTGGAATACAAACTGCCAAGTACGACTCCCTGGGAAGTATCTCCACAGGGAGATAACACCATCACTTGCTCACCAACTTCAGGGGCTTGCCAAGTCATATCATGAGCAGCTTGCGCCGTTAGCCAAGGTAACTTTGCCGTGATCCAATCACCCATTTTGACCTTGACGGTCGCCGTTTCGTAGTCCACTTCATGCACCGTTCCTAGGCTAATTAACTTAGTAAGACGCTGCTGTAAGTCGGACATGGCTAAGTCTGAAAAATGTTGATTGGCTATCACGCTATCGGTCCTTCTTCTGGGGTTTTGTAAATTAAGCGATGCTCGCCACCATGAGGTCCAAGATACACTTCTGTCACCTCAACACCGGCCTCCTCGGGATACTCAACTTGGTAATAAAATTGCCAAGTCAGCGTCGCCTTAGCGAGCATTGAATTGACTTGGTTGCTATAACTAAAACTGCTTTTTTCGCAAATAAAGTGTTGCCAAGGGGCGGGCGTTTCGTCCTTTATAATTGAAGCCTCAGCGGCACTGACCAAGTTATCCAACCGCGCTATCAACGCCGAGGGTTCAGCCTCTTCAAGCGCCAGTTCAAGCTGCAACGTCATCACTCGTCTGTCGAGTGCATTTGGGCTCAGGTTTTTATTGTACGCAGGCCCATAAGTCACGCCTTTGTCGGCGCCTTTCGCTTGCAGTTCACTGGCTTGTCGCTCAGCGATTGGGATTAGGGTAAGCTGTGCACGCTCTGTTAAATCCGGTTGTGGCTGGCTTGCTTTTAGTAAATCAACTTGAGCAAGCTCAGACAGACCGGCACTCAGGCACGCCAACACCTTAGCTATCAAGGTTTGTCGATGCATAGTTGTGCTCTCAAATTATAAATTGGCTAGATTAAAAAGCCGAAGATGGACGAAACGCCCGAAAGAAGGTTAGGGATTTTAGAGTTCAGGTTTTGCCGGCCAAACCACTTGCTCCGGAGATTCAAAACTTTGAGGCAAATCTCGCAAAGCCTGACGATAGTCTTTTAAAGACTGAGGTACTTGACCATCCATTTCTTGATACTTTAATGCCATCCAATCCGTAGCTCTGAGGTAGGCATCACGCAAGGCTCGTGTTGTTTCCCATTCATCACATTCCGAAAAATCCGTATCTAGGCTTAATGTATTTACGTCCATTTTACTGCTCCCATGAAGGTTGTGTATGAGTTAAGCGTTCTACGCAAGGTTGACCCTTATCTGAGCTGTATTTTGCACTGACAGCAATAGCTCTCGATGCCCCACAGTGATACCTTGTATCAATTTTTAAGGAGATCCTTGCTACTCCCTTTCCATATCCTTGATTGATTCTCCTAAAAAATATAGGAATAGTTGAACCTTCAAGCTCTTTATCTATTGCAATCTCTTGATCTTCAAAATCAGGTTCTGAAATATATAGCTTTATCGCGCCATTCTGAGATACCTTCTTGATTTCCAGTAAACCGGAAACACAATCATTGCTCGTCGTGCCTGTAAATATAAAGTGATTACCATACCCAGCAGAAGCTATCATCCCTCTATGTGAAATCACACAGTCGATAGAAAACCAGTCACCTATCTCGCCAAAGGTCTGATTAGTACCAGAAGCGTCAAACTCCAACATATTTACGTAATATGGAGGCTTAGGTGTACCACATCTTGGAAAGTCAGAGTCAGGACCTGTTGCGTCTGAAGAATAACTACCAGCACTTAAGTAACCTCGAAAAAAGAAGCTCTTTTCATTACCATTCACAGTAACTGGCAAACCGTTAATTTCTTGAGTATATTGACCTTTCCATTGATTAAACTGTTCTTCGGCTTGCTCTAATTGATTATTAATACTCGTAATTTCACCAGCTACCTCATTTTTCGTATGTGTAACTGTTTCTGATAAAGTACTTTGAATAATCCCAACCTGATCTTCAACGGTTTGGCACAGTGCATTGGCACGTGTGGCAACCTGGCTCAGGCGCTCCGTCATGGTTAAATTGTCATTTGACATAGTGTTTCCTTATTGATACTCAAGATTGGTTAATCTAATTTCTTGATTGGTTTGGCGGTTCATGGTGTCTAGCTGTACCGTTGTTACGTTGGCAAGTTCTGCGTTAAATAAGCCATGGAATGCTGATACGCGATTATCTAGTCGAGCGGCATGTGTTGTATCTAATCGTGTCACTTCACTGGTGAGCAATTGTTGCAGCTCACTTAGCGCGGTTTCCTGTTGTTGCAAACGAAACTCCTGTTTGATTTGCCGATGCATCGTATCTAGCTGCGTTAGCGTCATTTCGGCCAGCTCTTTGTCAACAATCAGATTAAGATTGTCGACCCCTAGCTTTACCTCAATACTCTCACTAGGCAGTTGAGCCAAACTTAACGTTAACCACTGTAGTACTTTAACGTCAGGTGTACGGTAGCCAAGTGTGGTGTTGGCTTTTGAGTAAACCCCCAGCAAAATCAGCTCCGGCTCACCATTTGCATCTACTTCGCCGCTATCTAAATAAACACCAATTTCTCTGATGGCATATTCAAGTGGTGCGTCGAATTTGCCTGCAATTTTAAGGCTCGTACTTTCACCGTCTTGATAGTCGCTGTCGGCAATAGCTACACGCTCTTTTAGGCTGCGTAGCTCAGTTTGATTTTGTGATGGCGTATAAGCGGCATCGCCAAACGCCATATGGCTGATTTGCCCCTTAAAGCCTCGCGCTTGAGCGCTGAGTAGGGCATCAAGTCCCGCATGGGTAAACTGCAGCGTTAGTGCAGACATTAAGTCGCTCCTTGTAAATGATAATGTTGATATTGAAGTCGGTGCATACCACTGGCGAGTACCACTCCTTGCATTAACTCATCAGGGTGAACGCCCAATCCTTGGCCGGTATGCATTTGTGCATTCAGCTGTTTTGCAACCGCAAGCACACCTAAACTTACCTGCGTTTCATTTGGTAAAACGCCTGTACCTTCGGTATTTAGCATTTGATAGCCATAGTGATTTATATGGCCACATGCCCCTAATGCGGCTTTGCCTTGCTCAGGTTTTACCCCTAACCCCAACACTTGAGTATTGCTCAAACCCAAAGGCGCTTTACCAAGACCTGCAGCACCAATTTGCTCTTTAAGCGCAATCCCCAATTGTAAATCAACATGGATAGCACCGCGCTTCACTGCGTTTACCACACGGCGAATACGTTTGAGCATCTGGGAGGTCAACAATCCTTGTTGTCGGTCGTCCAAATTCTGATTAATAAGCGCCCAGATCTGCACAGTGCCAGGCAAACCATCTGTCTGCTGCCACCATTCCTTGATCTCGGTTTCAATATTGAGGCTATCGAGCGCTTTTTGCAGCGCAAATGGGGTTCCCTTGCACTGATGAACCGTGAATGCATCAGTAATGACTTGGCGTTTAATCGCCACAGGCCAATGTTCATCCCACTCATCCACTGAGTAGTTCCACGCCAAAAAAGGCAATAAAGGCTCAGGGCAAAGCTCGGGTTGCCAAAGACTCGTTAAGAGCAGCCGTGTGTCGCTCAGTACACAGGCATCACGCAATTGGGTTCGTGCTTCATCATCCTTGAGGGAGAGCCCACTTAGTCGGACATTTATCGCTAGCCGCTCAAGTGCATCTCTTGGGAAAAACACTTGAGAGTTAATAATTGGCAGCAGCTTATTACTTGATAAGCGTTTAAGTGCGCTGCGTAAATCAAGACAATCGGCCTCCGTCAACGAGAGATAACGCGCAATTTCCACTAGCTCATCATCGCTGCGCTGATCAATTTTTAAGGCCGCTAATAAGCCTGCTCGGATAGTTCGAGGCTTGGCTTGCAGCTCTGCTAACCACTGCTCCAACGTTGACGCATTATGAGGTAAAAGCTTAGTCATCCTGCCCCCTCACCTTTACCCGCAAATCCATTTGCTGACAATACGCCACCTCAATATCTAGAGGTATAATGTCTTCACTTGGCGACTCCAACCTAATGTTTTCAACACCGGATAAAAACAAAGCGTTGCTAATACCCGCTCGCGTGATCTGCCGACCAAGCTGACGCCTTTCTGTTAAGTAAGCGTCGAGCGCGGCTGAGGCACTGTCCACAATCACCTCAGGCGACGGGCCAGGTAAAATCTCAAGTTCCGCTGCAATGTTAAACGTCAATATCTGTGGCTGCTTGATTGTGACTCTATCGCCAAGCGGTCTCACTTTAGAGACTTCAGGCTGAGTTGACGATTCAGGGGTAAAGGCGACGTGTAATTTATTCAGCAGCTCCGCGCTTAGTGTACCTTTCCCTATTCGACTCAAGGCGGTTAGTTCTATTTCACATGGCCTCGGACTATGAACTTGCACATCGCAAATCTCATTACTCACCGACAATGCATGAAAGCGATAAGAGGCCGCGCTCCCTGCGGTATTCAGTCCATCAAACGCCAGTTGCGTTCTCGCTCTTAAGCGCTCATCATCCTCATTCCCAAGCCTTGCAACATTAAACCGCGCTGCGATTGCGTCTAAATCACTCCCTGAAGCACTCGCGAGCAAGTTCGCTTCTATTGCATCATTTAGCATACTTTGCTGAGTCAGCCCTTGATATGCCATGACTTCTAACAGTTTAGTCAGAGGTTCACTTTCCAAGTTTACTACCTCTTGGAGTGCGCTATCCTTTTGCAGCAATGCTTGCTTTAATGCTTCTAGACGCTGCTCAAAGTTTAAGGGTTTTAACACTTTAGGAATGGGCAACTGCGATAAGTCCAATCGCTCAAATGCCATCATCACCTCCTCGCTTTGCGCCATAAAAAAACCCACAGCAAACACTTGCTTGTGGGCCTTGGAGATTGGAAACCTGTGTGCTTGTTAACTTTCTCAAGCATAGGTCTATCTTACTGGTTTTTAGGGAGTAAAACAGGTCAATCCTGACCGGTTTGCCATAAGCTGACTTACCTAAGAATTAACTTAACTTGACACATAAGTACGAATTTGGTTCATCTGGTTTTTGCATAATACTCGCTGAACAACCAGTCGGGATCTCTTTCATTCCAAATACCCTGCCTTGAGCCAACTTCAAAGTCGTTGTACCTGACATATTTCGAATAATGAGAGGTTTATTTTTACTCCATCTAGGACTCGCAGGCAATTTTACTTCCTTTTCAGCCACACCTGAGTATGTGAAGATATATTCACTTCCATCTCCTTTAGTAAAGTCTGTCTTTCCATCCGATGACATAATAATAAAGTTTGGATGATTAGACTGGATCACGTTCCTCGTTTCGTTGTCACCTGTATCGAGCGCTACAGCCTTGGAGTAATTAGGTGAGTTTATCAAGTTGGACTTATCAAACTGAACATTGGCTCCACCTAAGTTACTATAACGTCCATTTAGTAAACCAAAAACTGGGATTTTACTACTTGCTCCTGAGAATGAGTTTCCGACAAAAGTCGCAGAACAGTAGTTGTCTGGATTAAAAGACAAAGTAACCAAGTGACTTTGATTACCATTATGGTCTCGCTGAGAACCATTTCCGCCAAAGAACGAACAACCAACAATGTTATACTCTGAATGAGGTGCACCAAAGTTAATTCTCATTCTCGCGTTTTTCATATTCTCAAAGTACTCGTTCGCCACCCTGACATTTGAGCCACCGCTAAAGTAAACAAACTCAGCTGCCGCACCTCCATAGTAATGGTTACCATCAAACCGAGAACCTGACGGTATGAACATCTTGATAGCGGAGTCAATTTCACCCGCACGAAAGAAAACGTTATTTAAAACATATTGATCTGTCGCTTTAAATGTTCTTTGGATGTAGTCACCACTTGCGTTCTTCTCAAGAAATGAATCTATACCTCGACCGCAATGGATAAAATAATTGTTGATAATATAGTTCTCAACTTGATAGCCGCCATCATAAAACTTAATTGCGGACTTAGCGCAAGAGAAGCGACAAGAATCCCAAGTCCATTGATAGGGCGTCACGTGAAAGCAATGAGAATGTTCAGACTCAACCTTGAGGTGGCGAATAACAACATCTCTAGAGTTATTATTCTGATTCGGGGTTTTACCTACTGTGTTGTCAATAATCGTCGGTGCCGTAGGGTGTTTCCCCCTAATGCTACATGTTGACCTTGATTGGCCAGAAATACGATGTCCAGATCTCACCTTTGCACTGCCATATATTTCGATATCGCCAGTTATTTCAATTTCTCCACATTGCGAGACATTCATTCAGGAACTTCAGGTTATTTTCCTGATCTGCCCTGCTCATATCTATCCCATATTTAACACCAAATGTTTCAGGGTTAGCTTTAGCTTTGCTCTCAGCTATAAAGGTTTTGTCTTCTTTCATACTCACTCCTTAAATTAACTTTTGCATTACTTGTGTATTATTTAGAAATTCCTAATTGACTAGAACTCAGGCTAAGAGCTTTTACCTTGACAGTAATAACCCTCACCAACAAAAAAAGCCCACAGCAAACACTTGCTTGTGGGCCTTGGAGATTGGAAACCTGTGTGCTTGTTAACTTTCTCAAGCATAGGTCTATCTTACTGATTTTTAGGGAGTAAAACAGGTCAATCCTGACCTGCTGCGAAGTTATTAGAACGCAACCTCAAACTGTAGTAATTCAGCTTGAGTGGTAAGGCTAAGCACCTCGGCTTCTAACTCACCGCTTTTTTCACGCACCACTTCTCTTTGCTGTAAAATGGCTAGTAGGTTTGCACGCTCTGTTGCCGCACCTTCCTCATTACCGTTCAACTGCTCACTCAACTCGCGCTCTTTTGCGCGCTCTACTCGCCACTGCTCCGATTGCAATTTGCCATAGGCGAGTTGCTTTATGCGCGAAATGACTTGCTGTTTTAAATACTCAACTTCAGAGTTTTCTTCAGTCTCTAACTGAGCTTCAGCTATAAATTGTGCTACGGACTCTTTACTCCATTGCTCGCCTGTTTGCGGGTGTACCAGCCAAAAGTTACCCGCAATAGACATCCCTTTGTTATTGTCGTAGTAAGTATTCATTTTCACTCCTTAAATCGCGCGACAGGTTCTAGCAAGGCCGTACTGGTTATATAGATAGTGCTCATTAATAACGCCTATATGTGAGTATGGATTCATCGCTTGAATGGCTGTGGCTATTATCCCTCCATCGTATCCTAAGCTATCGGCCTTAGAGCGATAGCAGTATGAACTCAGTAACTCGCCATCTAGTGTTTCCATTACCACATTCACTTCACCTTCACTATTCTCAGTACCATTTGAACTTTGTGTACGATACGGTTCACTATTACTGGTAAAAATATAATTGATAGGCTGAAGCTTCAGCTCTTCAGTGAAGAGATAATGTGCGTTGAATTTATCACCTGCCATTTTGAGCTCATTTCCGAGTAAGCCAAAATAACCGTAATAGTTAGATGAATAACTAGAAATTTCCGATTCGCTGTGGTTATAGCGATTTATTCCGTGCGGCTGTGCGAGGGTATTTGTGATAAATACCATCGTTGTAAAATCACCGCTATCCACATAATTCTGATATTCAGCTTCATTCGCAATGGCGATGTTAGTAATGTGATTGCCATCACGATATTTTTCCACAACCAAGTTAGTACCCGAGTCGATAATCACCAAGCAGTGCTTTTGGTTATTGTACAACACAGCTACCTCATTATGGTTGTAACTAGACCTAGTTGGAATACCAAATTTATCTCGGGCATTGAGATCTTGCTTAGGCAAAGTTCGCGATGTAAACCCCTGTCCTGAAACAAAAATACCACCATACTCTGTTGCATTTGTGGACTGAGACTCTTGAGTGCTATAAACGATTTCAAAACTAATGTCATTAGGTTGTGCTTTTAAACCCAGTGGTACGATAGTACTTGAACCATATTGATACACCTTAGTTGCTGGGTTTTGCTCAAAGGCATTGTTGTACACAAAACTCGACTTTAAAATCGTCGTAAATGTGCCATCTTGGCTAATTTTTAAATGATCCAAACGGCATGTTTCTGTTGCTGCATTTGCGTTGACACTTGGCCGAGTGAGGTAGGAAGTACCATCACTATTATAGATAGCCAAAACCGATGTGGAGCGGCGAAAATTAGCATGATTATTCGCCGTATCAATATTTTTTATCGCGAATAAGGTTTTTGGCGTAGCTGCCGTGTTGTTCGCGACCACTTTATTAATTTGTTGCGTCAAAGGACCTATTTGATCCAGAAGCGCTAGTTTTGCAGCTCTGGTAACCAGCTCTGCGGTCGACGCGGTTAAGTCAGCTTTGGCAGAATCAATACTATTAATCGCAGAGGTTGCAACCTGCTGTAATAGCTGGGTTGAGTCATCCAAATGTTCCTGTGCAACGGCCACTACGGCTTGCTCAAGCTTGGCGTTATCTGCAAGCCGCGCAATTGCATTCGTGACTAAGGTTTGCTCCTCTGCACTCAGCGGAGTGCTGCCGTTCATATCGGCGACCAGTTTGTCGACCATTACTTGAACGGCTTGTTGAATTGTTGCCATAATTTCCTCTTATAAATCCTTTAAATTGGTAGCAGGGTTTCACCCAACACTTGATTTAGCCGAAGCCGTCTGAAGCGCTTGTCGATATCTACTTGAGCTTGTTGATGTACCAATTGCTGCTGGTGGATATCTGCATCAATTGCCTTAAGCGCATTGATCAATCGCTGTACGTCTTGTTCAAGTAGATTATCTGGGTGAGGGAGTGGATATTGCTGAAATGGAGTAAATTGGTTGATGTCCACAATTTCTCCTACAAGGTAAATGTGCGTAGATTTCGTACTCTAGGGCGCTGTGCCGGAGTCCCCTTCAGTACTAATTTTACGCGTGTCGTGGCGGTATCAACACCGTTAAAGGTGTAGTTGAACTGCTGCCAACCATCGTTCAGCACTGAACTGCTATCTAGTGCAAGCGGTAGCCAAACATCCCCTTTTTGCATCAAAGCTTGTACTTCTGAGTGGCTTTGAATATTCGCTTCAAAGCTCACCGTTAAATCACCGCCTAAACGGCAGCGCAGCTCGCGAGAAATATAGTCTCCAGTTTGCGCGACTTGCCCATGAACGCACTGGCTGCCCGCAAAAAGTACTGGCGTTAAGCTTTGTGTTCCCGTCAATACAGCAGCGACCTTAACCTTGCCAGTTATGGTTTCTCCAAGCGTACTTGGTTGCCACTCTTGAACGCTTAGTACTTTTTCTTTATTGCCAGTAGGGTAAGTGAGTTCAAAGGTAACTTGAGTATCTGCACTTGGGCGCTGGACTACAGCTAAGAGCATTAAATCCGTTACTTGTTCAACCTCTACCTCGCCGAGTTCAATCCGTCTACTTTGCTCTGTGAATTTGGCAGCCTTTAATCTAAATGTCAGATCTTTATCCTGATGTGGCGTCCAGGTGCTAGCGTTGCTTGATGATAACAACACTCCTACTTGATACGGCTGAGAGGTAACCCAGTTGTGCGCCTGATCAAGCTTACCGAGCTCTGCAATAGCAACACTGTGCTCGGCCCCATCAGTTAACACAACCAACGCATATTCCTGATCGGCATTTAAAAAGGTTGGAGTAAAGGTAAACAGTGTCGATTGGTCATTTAGCTTTATCTCATCGCTGCTTATTTTGCTACTTGCCAGCACAGTTTGCGTAGGAATACCTTGTACAACTTCTCGAATTTGTACTTCAACCGCCTCCTGTCCTTTGGCGGTAAACCATAATTCAACACCGGCAATAAATCGCGATTGCTCCAAAATAAAGGTTTGTGCGAGTGGATCAAAACGCTGAGTAATAATGTTATTTACACGCCTCAATGTTTCCACTTCAATCACGCCACTACCTGTATAACTAGCGCTTCCTGCCGAACCTTGCTTACCAATAAATCGCACCAGTTTAGTTCCAGCGGGAACATTATTTGGCACTTTAAATCGACCTGCTAATTCACCGCGTGTATTTGCTTGGATCATGCTTGCACCTCTGAAATAATTTCAATGCCATCGAATAATAGTGAGTCCAGTTGCTCACCTGAATCAAACCCAGAAATAGCAAAGTTGACCCAACGAGTGCGCAAGAACTCGTCTTGCTGACGGCGCACACCAACTCGTTCTGTCGTGGTATGTTCAACAACACGACGCACGCGCCCACCACCACGGGTTAAGCGGCGTGTAATAGGGCTTGTCCACTGAGTCTGGGTTTGTGTCCAATGGTCAACACTTGGGGTTAACGTGACATCCGCAGGCAGTGGTTCAAATGCCATATAAGGATTAATTTTCATCTCCCCAGTACGGCTTTCTTGTACTAAGACATCCTCGAGTTCGTAAGGTAATGTTTGGACTTGTGGTTGTGACAACTGAGTTATTTCTGCGGCCATTGGCAGCATGAGTTCGCCATCCACAATAGCTGCGCTTTGTCCAAGTCCAATATCGCGCATATCGTCATCTAAAAACGGGTCAACAAACACGCCGTATTTGCTAGCAGGTGACTGAGCATTGGTATCGTTACGTAGGCGTTCAATAGCCAACAATTGGTATAAATCTGAGATCTGCTGTTGCATCAACGCAAGATCTGTCATTTGTACCGCTTCAATCGCAATATTTTGGATATGCGGCGGCGCGCTCCCCCAGTGTTGCTGCACTTGGGCAAGCCCCAGGTGTTGATGAGGCACTAAAGGTGCTTGCGGGTTGATTCTGTCGGGTGCACCTTTGATCCGCTCAACATGACCATTGGGGGTAAGCACAAGCAGGTCGATACGTGGCATAAACCAATGATAATCGACGACCACAAGGCCATTTTCGAGCATTTCTTCAGCCTCGTTTAACTGTTGCTCGAGCCAAAATCCGGTTTCGTCGGCATCAACTTCAATAAGTCGGCGATAAGTATAAACCACGTCATACGACGTGCCTGATGCCGGCTTATTGCCACCATCACGCCAGCTAATATGATTACGGGTAAAGATAAAGTCGATACCTTGCTGATATTCAATGCCACCTTGCGAGATCTGCAAAATTTCAATGACAGAGTCATCATCAAAGGGATCGGTATTTTGGCCGGTTTGCGCGTGGCCTCGAGTCAGAGAGGTACGCTTTTTCACCTCAGCAGTCACCTGATCAATGCGCTGCACCGGTGCAAAGTCTAAATCAATTCGCATAGCGCCTTGAGTATTGGCGCTAAATCGGCTCGGCTCATTGATCACCTCACGTACATCAGGGTCGTTTGGCAGCGTAACAGGCAGTGCGGTGTTAAACGCTATTTCATAGCCATTGATATGCGCTTTTCCCTCTTGCACATTAAAGTGCTGGTGGCTTGCCGTGCTCTCTCGATAGCTAACATTGAGCCCGCTCACCACATAACTCCCACCGTTTGACTCGCGGTCGTAACGCGCAAGTGCGCTGGTAATTGAGTCTAGTTGTGGTGGCGGCTGCTTAACGATAAGCGTGCCATGATCGATTTGGTAAACGGGAAAAAAGTCGCTATTGGGATAGTCAAGGCTGTCGCTCAGCCCCCAACGGCCCGAGATTTTCAGTCGCGCGGCACCCGCTTCGTCAAAATTGTGTGCGCCAATGGCTGGATCTCTAAGTGTTGAATCTTCAAGCTCTGTCACCACTTCCTTTGCTAACCACACTCCGACAATTTCGAGTTTATTTAGCGCAATCGCTAACTGTTTGGTGTCGACATCATGTACCGCACCTTGCAGATATACTGAGGATGCGCCAATGGTTGCAACGGCATGAGCTTGGTCAATAACCACCTCACCCCCCTTAACCACATCCCCATCTTTCAACAATACATCAGCGATGCCTTTTACATGGTGCTGAGACTGCAGTTGCAGGTCGTTAAGTTCACGACTTTGCAACCCTTTACTCGCTCGAAACAATAGCTGACTGTATTGCTTTGCAGGATCAAACTGCTGGTAATAATCTTTTATCATTGCTTTCTTCTTAAAAACTGATCACAAACTCAAACGTTTCGCGTACCCCTTGATCACGAAATAGTGCCGTGCGATGCTCAAGCAAAATAAGCTCACCAGCCTCTGCAACCTCGTCTGGTAAGAGGTAATATTTTCCAGCTGGAATGCCCGTTTTTGGTGTCGTACCAAGCATTAAACCAAGCTCGCGAATATGCTCACCTAAGCCATCTTCGAAGTCGTAGGTGAATTGGCAATATAGATGTTGGCTGGCGGTATCGCTTAAGCGGAACTTTCCGGTTGGTACCTGAATTTCGCCTTGTTCATCCGGCTCACAAAAGCTAATTTGCTTTGCCTTGCGATAACCAATGAGATTAGTGAGTTGTGTGGTATTGGTAGGGGTTGGCGGCAAAGTATTATCCCAACTTGATGCGCCGTTACCCCATGCTAAATAAATAGCCTGCTGCTGCATTAGCCGTGCAAGCGCCTTTCGGCCTTGAAGTGTTAAAGTGGCCAAGGACTGCTCCTTTTAATTTGATTGTTTTATCTTCTGTAAATAATAGAAACTTTAAAGCTTCCAGCCGCTTGAAGGATCGTATTTACCGGTAAAGTTACTTGGCTATGTTTCAAGCTGACTCTACACGGCATTCCTCCAGCTACATCAAGTATCCCCCAGCTTTGTTGCCACTCGCCCTGCCACGAGCGTGTTGACCACACGCGATGCTTCGAAAGCAGCCTAATTCGGGCTGAGCTCACCGGCAGTTGTGAAGGCTCTTTGTCGCTGAGCTTGTATTCACTCAAGCGTTTTGTGGTGAGGTAATGACTGCGCTGACTATGTGTTCTACTGAGGTGTACGGAGGCATTCGTCATATCATGACTCACACCTTGCTGGTGGCTGCGACCAAAGCTGACTTTGCATAGCGTGTTATCGCCGTCATGAAATGGCACGCCAGATACATCTGATAAAAGCGCCCCAAAACCACTTTGAGATAACTTCAGTTCACGCACATCATAACCATGATAAATACGTGAGAGTTTGGCTCTTACTGGGGCAGATAGTCCAAGCAGCTGATGGATATCTTTAAGCGCCTTGTTCCCTGGAATTTTGCCAGATGCCAATTGATAGCGATAAAAGTGACGCCCGGGTTTATCAAGCTCAAGCTCAGCCTCGTCAAAGTTGAGCCAATTGAGCGCGATGTCTACACTTTTTGGTGTACCACGAAGTCGCTGCCAAACCAGACCTTCTTTGAGGGTTTCGCGAAGGTCTTGGCTGTAGGGCAAAATAGCCTCTAAGCCATACTCCCAAACGAGCCACATCAGCAAGTTGTCGTGCGGCTCGGCCTTGAACCCAGATAACCTTGAGATACCCGCATGAATATCGTCACTCACGGCAACACTTTGCTGCAATCGCCGTTGCAGCAAAGTGTGATTAGGAGGTAATAACGTCATCTTAGCCTCGCTTTAATGTCAGCGAGATTGACTTGGGCATAACGTACTGATGGGCCGCCACATCAATTAACTGTGTTGGAGCAAGCAGTTCGATATGCCTAATTCCCGTACTGTGTAATTGTGCATGCAGCCAGCTTGGCGTTAAGTCCCAACCAAGTGTCGTGATGTTGAGCCAATCGTCTTGCAACGTTTGCTTCAGCTTATTGACAATAAGTTCAGAAGCATGAGTATTGAGATAAAGCTCAGCTTCAACATCTACCCAAACGGGCTGTGCAAGCTTGACCTCTAACGTGTCCGTTAGCATTTTCACTGAGTCGTCAAATAGCCTTTCTTTCACTTGTGCTAAGACCTGTTCTGCATCAGTGTCAAACTTTGCGAGTACCGTTACCACCACCAGCCCATCCCCTGGGCTTTGCACCGACACATCCTTGATTAATCCCGGTGCAGCTTCAATGGCTTGATGACGATAATGCGCCGCACTACCTGCCGTACTAGACGCTATGGTGCTGTTGCGAATACGCATTCGTAAGGTTTCGTCATGTTCATCTGGCAACCGAGCCACCCCATAAAAAGCGCCAAGATGTTCAAGATCAGCGCCTTGGCTGGTAGCTAACAAATTAGCCGCCGCGGCTTCATTGACGCGCTGTCGTAATAACAGCTCGCGATAGCTTTCGACTTGCAAACAAATCGCAAGCGGCGAGCTTTCAAGTGCTAGTGCTTCGGCATATTCAGGTGCAAGTTCAATAAAACGTTGTTTACGTGCTTGGAACAGGCTTTCGAAATCAAGTGGTTCAAGGATGTTTGGCGCTGGCAAAGTGGAAAGATCAATTGATTGATTTGCCATAGAGCGCCTTATTCTGAGGAAGTTAAAATGCTTGCAACACCAGTGGCGCGAGATTCAATTTCTTGGTAAACACTTTCAGCGCCTTTACCTTGATAGGGAAACTGAATCTCATTATTCAGCACTTTTGTGGTTAATGTACCTAAGCTGTCACGCCCCTGTGATGCCGCTGCACGCATCTCGGCAAGTGTTGTTGCTTTGCTGAGACCATCAAGCAGCTTAATAAACTCAACTAATACCAGGTGACCTGTATCTGCAGTAGTACCAATAATAGATTCTACATCCGCCACTTCTCGGCTTATTTGCCCGCGCTTTACTTGCTTGTCTAGATACGCGAGTAAAGCTAAATGATCTTGTTGTGAAGGAATTTGTTCTTGCATAATTACACCTCGATTCTTGGATAGTTAATAACACGGTCAACAGCAAAAGTGGCGTTACCACCAAATTCAACGATGTTTTGTGGTGTTTTGTCACTGCCAACGGGCGATGGGAGCATATTAACAAAGCGAACAAATAGCATTGAATAAGGGTGCAGACCATGAAGCTTAATTGTGTCAATAGTCTGGGTGGTTGCACATGCATTCCATCCACCAGTAATTTTTGGCTGAAGGCCTAAACGCTCAACCTCAGCGTTAATCTGATCACTTGTTGCTTCATAATTCGCTAATACAAATTGAGGAAAGCTTCTAGACCAATCATGACTATATTGATCTTCTTCACTGTGACCAGGTGCATAGCTATAACTACGAGTCAGATGTATTTTGGTCAGCGCCTGAGGAGCTGGATAAGTGTAGTAACCCTGCGTAGCGATAGGTACTTTTACCCATTTTGAAATATGTGGAGCTTCAGGTTCAGCTTCTATATTTAACGAGCTCTTAGAATGATCTGCCCTATCATAATAATTAATTCGCAAATCAGAGTGGCTATCTGCAAAATTAAGGATCGCTTGATCTGTTTTTGACCCCGCCAAAGTAATCGCTTCGCTAATATCTTGCTGCGCATCACTCAGCGCATGATTAATTTCTCCCATTTTGCCGATCACGGTTTGTGTGAGGGCATTATTTGAATCGATTAATCTGCCGTTCTCGGCTTGCAGTGCGGCGATGCGCTGCTCTAATGTCATTGGCTGATAATCCGCCATATTACACTCCTAGCTGTAGTAGTCTGTTGTTGAATTGAATCTGTCGGTGATTCGCTTGAATTTGCGCACTCAGTTGTTGGGTTTGTGCCACCAGCATGTCGAGAAATTCACCGGCATAAAAAAGCGTTAAATCGCCTGTGGTATTAATCGTGATAGCGTCTACCGGTGCAGCACTTAACAGCAGATCAAACCCTTGTACGATTTGTGCAATGGGTGTTTGATAAAAAAGTACATTTTGCGGGTGAGACCAAACAGCAAACAAAGTGCCATCGGCAAGATAAAAACCCACTTCGCGCACCGCGTACTCAGCATCGTCAATAAAATGTCCGGTAATATGAAATTGCCCGTCACCAACAACTTGCCCGCCGGCAATCGCCACTCGATTTTTTTCGCCTCGCAGCCTGGTTTGGCTACGAGAAGGCGTATAGCCAGAAGTGCCTACCGCAATCGCACTAATATCAATCGTAAAACCATTGGCTTTGGCATTAACGGCCGCGTTTAATCCCGCCTGCGTAATAAGCGGCGTAAATTGTTCCATGAGTCATTCCTTTAGAGTCTGTTAATCTTCAAGTTTGTTTTTGCAGCAGCTTTGTTTAGGTATTAATAGCAATAAAACGACTGTCGCTGGATTTGGATAGCAAAGGGCGCTGCGTGAACATAAAGGCTAGAAGCACTTTTGAGATCAGAGCGCACTTCACCAGATATTTTGCCCACCCCTTGCAAAACAGAAGTACCAGCAAGATACGACTGGCTTACATTTGCAACATTATCTGTGTGTTGAGGCATCCACGTTCGCTGGAGACTCGCAGACTGACTGACGGTATTGAGCGATAAGCCTGTACTTTGCTGTACACCTACACGCAAATTAATTTGGCTGCGGCATGGTTTTGTCATCACCACAGCTTGCCAAAGTTGTGCCTGCAACTTAGGAGTCAGTAGCGTGCTGCCTGCTGGATCTAGGTTCTGAGCGGCCAACGCAATGATCTGTGCAGAATGCGGCGTAAACGCGTGAGGATTTTCTTGTTGCCACCACTCTTTAAGCTCAACTTTTGCAGCTAGAGTGGAGAGCGCGCTTTTTATCGCACTAACCGTCCCTTTTATTCGATGATCGGGCACGCTATTCGCTATAATCTTGCGCTTCACTTCAATTGGCCAAGCGCTATCCCAAAAGTCCACACTGAGTGCATCCGCAAGCCAAGGTAAAAAATGCTCGGGACATCGCCAGGGATCCCAAAGACTACCAAGTGGAACAGGAGTCGTGGAAACTTTGCTTAGCGCCTTTGCCAGCGCATGCTCAAGCTTAGTGCTTGCGTGCGGTAATAGTGTATTAAATATCTCTTCCTGCAATGTTTATCTCCACTTGTGTACAAAACGCAGCCTGCCAAGGGGTATTGATAATGTCGGCGGTAGGTGAGAGCAGCTCAACACGTTGCACACCTGCTTGGTGTAGCGCACTGTAAAGCCCAGATAAACGAATATCATGATTGAGTTTATGATGTGTTTTTAACCATTGCTGCACGCTTTGCTCTACCGTAGATTTCACTTTTTCTTCATCAGGGCCTGGATATAAATAAAGCGTGGCGCGGAGGGTAAATTCTTTTACCTCAGCTGAGAGTACTCGTGGTCTATCCGTCAGAGGCCTAATGTCTTCTTGAAACAAATGCTCTGTAATTGCTGTTATTTCGTCTTGATTTGGTATGCCATTGCCTCTATCTGTCAGCACCGTTATCGCTACATCCCCCGGTGCGGCATCTTGAAGCCTAGCGGCATGGCTACAATGCAGCAATTTCGTATACTCTGGTACTAAGTCTGATAATGGTGGCTCGACCTGAAGCTGCTCAAATTCGGGAGACTCAACAAAAACATCCTTAACTTGAGGTAAGGCTTTAAGCGTGTGAAAACAATAAGCACCAATTGGCCCTGCTGTACTAAACCCTTCTAGTGCCAATTGAATACGCGCTCGAAAGCGCTCGTCACTCTCCTCAGCTTCTCGTATCACCGCAAAACGATTCCCCAAATAATCGAGTTCACTGCTCGTGGCTTTTGCCAGCAACACCTGCTGCGCGCCTTCATTAATCTGTTGACGTAATAGCAGCTCTCTATAAGCAAAGACTTCCATCAGCTTGACGATGGGATCGCTAGGTAGTAGCTCAGAAAGTTCTGGGCAGGCGTGTTCTACGGCTTGCTTTAGTTCGTTATAAAGCGATTTAAATTCAACGGGTTCAAGTAAATCGGATGCGGGTAATTGACTAAGACTGACCGCACTGAAGTTAGTTAAAGACATAATGGGGCCTGTTGTAAGGCACCCAATCAAAAATGACTGGGTGCTTGTGGTAGGTATGTTTAAGCGTTGCTTTGCAGTGCTTGGCTGACACCATTTGCACGCTCGGCGATTTCGTGCATCACCTGTGCTTCGCCTTTCACTTGGTACGGAAAAGTTAAGCTTCCCGACTGCACATCAGCGTGGATATGGCCAATCTTATCTTTAAGTCCACTCACAGAAGCTCTAACGTCATCCAGTGATTGCGCGGTGCTAAGTGAAGTAACCAAACTGCTCAGCTCTTTCAACAGTAATTGTGCCGTATCTGCCGTTGTACCGAGCAATGTGTCTGTGTCTGCAACTTGTTGAGCAATTTGTTCACGCGCAGACTGCTTGCTCTGCAGTGCTGTCTCAACTGCGCTTAGCTCTAGTGTGAATGTTGTTCCCACTCCAAATGTATCTTCAACAAACTCTTGCGTTACAAAATGTGGGGTATTGGCGTCGTAGAACTTGTCAACAATTTGGTTATTTACTATTAGTTTTGCCATTTTTATTCTCCTTAGTCGTAAGCATTTTGTGTAGCGTCACCTAAATAGGCGAATTGTCCCCAGTCATCCAAAGGTACTTCTCCTGTCACAACTGCAGGAAGGGCAATTTGAATCACGCCAGTTTCATCCTCTGGTTTACCTTCACCAGGAACGTAAGGATGACAATGACCATATCTATTTCGGCCAAAACTCATGACCTTACCACAAAGCTTTGCGTCTTGATTTGCTTCTAAGCCTTCACACCACCAATTGTTTGGTACTGTACCTCGAATATGTTTCACAACCGCAGCTGCTGTTACAACGGTAGGCGCTCTAAAGTACTGGTACATTAAATACGCAAATAGATGTGCACTCTCGCCTCGACGATTTGGGTAATATTCCAGTTCCCAAATATTAAAGCTTCTAGCGAAATGCTGAGTATCAGAATTTATCGCTCTTAAAAATTCCCTTGCAAGTGGTGTTCTTTGATTAGGCTCCACACCTGAGGTAACAGTTTCAAGTAATCTAGCTTCTTTTACATAACCACCACTCCAAGAGTGTGGAAAAGTGCCTGCCTCATTGGGAATTAATGCTTGGTTTTTAGTTACGCGAAAATGCGACTGCTTTTTGCGGGCAGAATCAAACCTTTGATCTATTTTGCCTAACTCCGCGTTGACTTTATTTTTTACATCAACAACGCTGCTAGTTAAAGTCGCCGTAATATCTTGAATTTTATTATCGACGGTTGCGGTAAGGTCGTTTGATGCCTCAATCAATTTGGCAATATCTTGTTCTAATGCCATATTTTTTCTCCATATGGTTAATACGATTTGTAAAAGGAATACTGAGTGTTATCTCAGCGGTAAATCAGGCACAAAAAAGCCCACCGAATGGTGGGCTTAATAGCCTAAAGTCGTTGTAGATTGGTGTTATTGCGGTTTTGGATAACGATTTTTAATGGTGCTTCGCGCTTGCAGCCACGCAGTTTTTGCCGCTTGTGCGGCTTCACTCGCTTCACCAAATTCGGCCATCGCCGCTAAGTAATCGAAGGCAAGACCATCTGACTCGCACTGGTAAGCAAAACTTCTAGCATGCATACATTGAGCTGCAAGTTGAGCCTGCTTTGCCTCAGCTAGAATGCCTGGAATATCAGCATTGGCGACGCCCAAATCTGCCAATGTTTTTTCATCTGCCGGAACATTAATCAGTTCATCATCACCGATTTTTAAGGTTTTAATTTCCATTGTGACTCCTTTAAGTTGTTGGTGGTGTATATGGATGGTTTGCGTATGGAATAGAGCTTAGTGTTGGGGCTAAGCGCTCGGCAAATGGAATTGGCTCTGCGTACCAACGAACAGACCATGTGTCACTGGTTGTTTCGTAAATATTTCTTCTATTCATATCAGCACCATCATGGAAATTAACATCACCCTTCCAGTTTTTTATAATCCGATATGTAAGCCCACCGCCTCTGAGGTAGACTCCGCTACGAGTGGCACAGAATGCACCAAAGGCACCTTCTTCACCACCACCATATAGATCTAAACTTGAGTCTGCTTTTTCGCGTTTACAGTACATTGCAAAACTTGTATGGCTTACAGTTGGGTTATAGCGCTCATGAAAGCGTTTAACCTGTAAAAAATTCGCATTTCCGCTCCATGGAGTTGCATTTCCTTCTAACTCAAGAAGTAAAGCCGCTTGATGACCGCTAGTTGAGTTAAGCGGTCTAGTGTCACCATTCCATGAATAATGACGAGCGACAGTAACCTTACTCACTCCCGCAGCATTCCCATTCATAGCCCACCACACCGGATAAAAATAATCCTTTGAACCACCGATAAAAATATCCTGAACATAGCGTGTTTCTGGCATCGCCTCTTGAATAAATTTGTCGACATCTTGCTCTTTTTTCGCAATACGCGTGTCAAACGCAGCCATTTGGTTATCGAGCTGCTGCGCCTTGTTATCCACCACCGCCGTTAAAGCATCCGTAGACTGAATGAGATTAGCAATATCTTGTTCTAATGCCATGAGTTGCTCCTATAAAATTCCTTTGTCCATCAACTCAAACTTCTGTTTAAGATGACGAGTCATATTGTTAATTTGCGCAGCGCCTAGCTTGGCAAGTTCTGGGGCGATAAGAATATTTAGATTAACGCCGTTATCGACGATGGTAACGGCGTCGGCAGGCACGCCCGTTAACACCAAATCAAAAGCAAGAAGTAAATCGACTTCCGCCGATTTGTAAGCGATAGGTCTATCTGGTGAAGAATACACCGCAAATAGCACCTCTTGTGTTTGGCCATTTGCTTCGCTTTCGATATAAAAGCCCACTTCATTGACCCAAAAGTTGTGATCGGTATCATCAATCACACTCATATGGATTTGGGCATTCCCCTTATCTTCGCCACTTGCCACCATAATGCGGTGGACTTCTTGTTGTAGCTGGCGGCGGCCTTGATCTGGCGTATAATTGCCAGTACCAAGCCCTACCTTGCTGATCTTCGCTTGAAAGCCATTTTTTTGGGCGTTAAATACTGCTTCCAAACCCGCGGTGGTGATGGTCGGCCGTAAAATCGTGCTCACAGCACCTGTCTCCTTTTGTTGAGTGATATCAACCCGCATCAATACACAACTCATTTAATAAGTTGGTTTATGAAGCACATTGATATGAAATGACAGCAATGGGTTTTATACCAATAGGTACTACCGCTGGGTAAACGCTGATGACATCAATTGAAGTGTTTGTTCGCTATTCCAATAGCGGTTGTAGGCTAAATTGCTGCGATGATTAATACCCATTTGCTTAATTAAGTGAGCTATTTTGAGGCGAGAAAACCTTTTCGATAACCAGACGAAAATTTTGCTATTTAGTTGTTCTAAATGAGAAATTTTTAACGCCGTTAGCGTCAGATTTACTCCTTCAAATTGAGCAAGTATTAAGACAAATTGGTATAAGTGTGGCAGTAGAATCTAGCCACTTGAAAACGACGATTAGTAAAGTGCAAAGTGCTCGCAAGTTCCGTCGTAAAGTCAAACTTGGCGGCAGGCAGTCTTTGCTCATTGGTTAAATAAATTCGGCTTACTACATGACGGCGATTATTTAAGTGAAGCCCTACTCGCGCAGAGCTTTGTAAATACGCATTCACATGCTGGCTTTTCATATACCGGCCTGTCGCTGCGATTTGTTTATTGCTTGCCAATGCAAATGCCGCTGATACGGTGGCAGCGGGTGCTTTTACGGCCTCAGTTTGCGCTGACTTTCTCGCAACTTGCAAGCCACTGGCAATAGAGGCTGTTTGCAGTTTTAGGCTCATTTTGGCACCGACTAAAAAGTCGAAATGGGCACGTTTTGGTTTAGTACTATCGGTAACATCTTTAACAGCTTGGTAAAGCTCCGGACTTAAGATCACAGCGTCACTGGTATACGGAATTTCATTCGCCCACGCGATAAACATAAAGGTATGCGGCTGCTTTGATTGATAAGGCGCCAGTGCTATATCATCAATTTCTTGAAACCATTCAAAAAACTCAACACTTACCCCCAGCGCTGCCAATGCTCGCTTTACTGAGCCAACCGTGCCTTTGTGCTTATGCACTTTGACCGAATTGGCGATAAATGCCCGTTTGGTATCTACCGGCCAGCTTTCATCCCACTCATCTACTGATAAAGACCATGCAAGCCAAGGTAATAAAGCCTCAGGGCAGGTCTCTGGGTGCCATTGCTTGCCCACATATTCTGGGATTGTTGGTGTTACCTCAAGCTTACTCGGTAAGTCTTCGACTAGCTCGGCAACGGTGCGAACCAGCGGTGATGTGCCAGGTGGCAGTAATTTATGATAACTTGTCATAGATCACCTTACTCCGTTGGAAAATGTAATTGCACATCACGACAGTAAGCTGCATTTTTAGCACTTGGTGAGAGGTCGTCATGCATCGAGCGAAGCTTCACTTTTCTTACTCCTCCTTGATGCAAAGCATCAATAAGCCCCGAGCTAGGTACTTCTTTCCCGAGCAAGTAATGCGATTGAATAAAGTTTTCAATTGCACGATGGATGGACACTTTAACCTGCTCCGTATTAATACCTGCATTAAAGTAAATATCGGCTTCAATCCTGTAGGCCGTTGGCTCTACCAAATGCACGCGTACAAGGTCCGTAAGCGGTCTAACATCTTCGTCATTGAGGTAACGTAACACCTCTGTTCTCAGTGCTTCTTTATCTTCCAAAGTCACCACATCAGCAACTGGTAACACATGGACTTCAACAATACCCGGCAACGTTGATTCAACAAATACGTCTTTCACTTTTGCAGAAGCGGTAAACGCGTGGTACTGATAAGCACCAGACGTGCCTCCCATTGAATGACTTTCAAGAGAAAGTGGGATCCGTAAACGATAGCGTTCATCCGATTCCGCTCCTTCTCGCGCCACACCGAACAAAACACCCAAATGATCCAAGTCACTGCCCGTGGCATATGCCACCATCACAGATTGTGCGGCGTCATTCACACGCTGTCTCAGTAATACCTCGCGATAAGCAAAAAGCTCCATCAGCTTTATTGCTGGATCAGAGGGAAGAAATGGATAATCTGGAAACTGCTGTTGCAATTGCGCTTCTAATTCCCGATAAATAGCTTCATAGCTGACTGTCTCCAACACATCAGGTGCAGATAGGCGCGTCAAATCGATAGCATTATTCATGCTACTCTCCTTTTAAATGGGGTTGGATAAAGAAAGCCAATACGGCCGATAATAGCGGCGCTACGAACCCACTCTGCGGGCACCGAGCAACGTATCTAATTTTTTATCTATAGAATCTAAGCGCTTTTCGATGCGCTTTTGGTCTTCTTGGCGAATTTGCTTGAGGTGGTCAAGCGCTTGGGAGTTAGTGGTGATCCTTTTATCTAAGTCGCCAAGGTAAATAACACCAGACACCAACAGCGCAATGGTGGTGAGAATGTGGGCCAAATTAAACTCTTTTTTCATTTGCCATTGTTCAGGATGATTCACTTGCTGACCCCTTTTACTTTCTCAACGGTTCTAAGCCCTGCAAGCCCTAACATGGCAAGCGTAAGCTCTAACATCACATCAAGCGGCAACTCAGGCGTACCATGTTCAGGCATTAACCATTGTAGAATTGGATTAACCACGAACGAAAACAAAAAGCCAAAACCACACACCCACATCAAAAAAGGCCTCGCCCCCGCAACAAACACACTGCGATGCGCTGCTTGAACTTGATTGATCTGCGCTTGTACTAATGCATGCTTTGCTATCAGTCTCGCCTTTAAATGCTCTTGCTTAAGTACTTCTTCTTCACTGGTAAACAATTCATCAAGAATATTGCCAATTGCTTCTATCGGAGCCACTGTTTTTGCAGAAAATAGGCTTCCTAATAGACTCATGATTGCCATTCCCCTGAAATCATCTGTTGAGCAAGCTCTTGGGCGCGATTAGGCACTTGTCTTGCCCATCGGCTATCTAACATTTCTAGCGCGGCGGTATCAAAATCACCTTTCTCGACCGCTTGTAACATTCGACCAAAGTTAAGTAACCCTGTGATCCCTAAGTTAAATGCCATATTTACCAGCACCGCCATCCGTGCATCGTTGCAGTGTTGGGTTGCAATTCTGCGCGCCACGGCCGCTTTGGCATTTTCCACATCGCTAGCAAGTAGTGATTCTGCTTCTTCTTCATCAATTCCCTTATCATCGAGATTTCGACCATAGCCAATAGTCAGTTTTCCCGCGGTACACAGGTAAGGAAATTGGCGAAACCCCTCATGTTTTTTGAGTTGCTCTACTGTATTCATTACGGACATACAATTCCCCTTTATTGTTGCTAATGTGTCGACATATTAACCATCAAGCTTTGCTCAGCTTTCAATAACCAAAACTCCATTGAACGCTTGCTGTCAAAACCCAATGTTTTTGCTGCATCGACCACCTTGTTATGCATCATGTATTTAGCTCGGATTGCACGCTTACATTCTGGTCTAAGTAACTCAATTGATGCAGTAAGTTGAGCGATTTCATCTGGCACATGCATCTGCTCTGCACTGACGTATTGGCTTGATGAACTACCAATAGCTTCAGTTGCAGCTTGACGGCTAAAGCCCTTACCTAGCTCTTTACTACACCAAAACTTCCCCCAGCGCTTAAGGGCAGTACGTACCTGTTTAATCGTCACTTGCTTGTTGGTCATGGATTTTTCCTATCACTTCTAAAATATCGAGTAAGTACACATCTTCAACTAGGCCAATAACATCATTCCAGCGTGGGCTATATTCCCTATTTTCCCATCGCCTTAACGTACGCTCCTCAATACCATAATGAGCAGCTGATTCGGCTTGCGTGTAACCTCGAAGCTTTCGCGCAACACGAAGAATTTCGGCTCCGGTTGGAGCTGGTTTGCTTTGACCCACCAGTCTGGATGTGGCTGTGTTTATAAGTGTCATTGTTCTCCTTACCTTAAAAAATAAACACGACTAGTGAAAATTTGTTCTGCTTAGCTGAATGGAGATCGCAGAAAAGCGAAAACGACGTTGTCGTTCATCCTTGCCATCAAGTTTTTAGTTCCGGTAAAAACCCACCGCCTATCATTAACATTTTCATCTGATAACTTTCTTCAGCGTAGTGATATAATAGCGATTTCTCGGATTAGAAACAGGTCAAAAATGACCTATTAATAATACACTTACAATTAACCACTGGATGAATAAACAGGTTAATTATTTAAC
>NZ_JAKEVK010000160.1:0-11127 GCF_022398435.1 Pseudoalteromonas sp. Isolate6
CTGAATGCTAACAATTTAATATCGACCCAATGGGTCGTTTATCTACCAAGTCATGGGTCATTATTCTCATTGTACCAGCTTTATCACAATAACTAACTTGTTGCTACAGATATATTTTTAATCATTCATAGAAACTATGAAAAGGATAAAAACGACCCAGTGAGTCGTTTTCTTGACTATAGGAGAAACACAACAACACTGTATATAAACACAGCAATGGGTTGGGGCTAGCTCAATGAGAACTCGTTCACCATTTTTAAACCACATCGCAGAGTTTATGCTGACTAAGCACTATTCGCTCAGAACCGTTGATACATATCTTAAGTGGACTTCTTCCTATATTCATTTTCATGATAAGCGTCACCCAGCTTCAATGGGCGATAACGAGGTTGTCGAATATCTCGACTACCTTGTGCTTAAACGTAATGTGTCGCCTAAAACACAAGCGACAGCGTTAAATGCATTATCTTTTCTGTATAAGCAAATAATTAAACAGGATTTGTGTCCTAATTTAACGTTTGTCAGAAGCAAGCGCCAATCTAAGTTGCCAATTGTTATGACCCCCGAGGAGGTTAAACGTCTCATGTCGTTTTTAAGTAAACGATATTATTTAATTTCAGGTTTAATGTATGGTAGCGGCTTACGTGTAATGGAAGCTGTTCAACTACGAGTTCAGGACATTGACTTTGACTACAAGTGCATTCGGATCTGGAATGGAAAAGGGAATAAACATCGGGTGGTTACTCTCGCCACAGAACTTATACCTTTGCTAAGAAATCAAATTGCTCAGGCTGATGAATACTTAAAATTAGATTCCCAGAATGAACGATATGCAGGTGTTTGGATGCCAAACGCACTAGCAAGAAAATATCCTAGCGCCAATAAGTCAATTGCTTGGCAGTATCTATTTCCCTCATATAAGTTAAGTGCAGATCCTGAAACTGGGGGAGATCCGCCGACATCATTTTCATCAAACAGGAGTACGTAAAGCGGTTAAAGAGGCAGCCAAAAAAGCACAAATAACAAAACCTATAACGCCCCACACTTTTCGCCACTCTTTTGCTACACACCTGTTACAAAGTGGGGCAGACATTAGAACAGTACAAGCTCAGTTAGGCCATTCAGACGTTAAAACCACTCAGATTTATACCCATGTTTTACAGCAAGGCGCAAACGGTGTTGTTAGCCCTTTGAGCAAAATTTTCTAGCTCGTTTTGGGGCATACATGAGTTAGTGGAACGTGCGCTTTGTAGAACAAAAGTAACGTTGACGACCGTCTTTTGTTCCACAAAGCGCGTGTCAGGTAAAGTCTAGCCCCGTTCTTTTTAAACGGTTAGATTCGGGTATGGGCTACTACATTTTATACCTGGTAAAAAGTGCAAATCCCAGCAAACAATAATGATCACGGCAATCAAGTCGTGCCAGTTACTGGCATATCCGAATCAAAGCCAACACTGGTAAATAGGCTATCTAATTCAAGCTCAAAATCTTTGCGGTTTACATCCAACGCTTTTAATGTTGTTCCGCCAAGTAACGCCTCTTGGCCCTTCTCTAGGCGTGCATGTAAACTTGCAATTACCGCACGAATGCGATCTCTATCTTGCTGCGCCAATGCTTTTTGACTTTCAGTTTCATGGTCAAGCTTTGCTAACATTTCCAGCCGCTCAGAGAGCTCCTTGTACGCTAAGAAATCTAGCTCTAAATTTTTAAACAGTAATTGCTGCGCTTGATCTTTACTACTGATATCAACCTTTACAGGCCTTGTCATCATATCAGCCAACAACCCTCGGAGCTTTTCGTAAGCAGCCTCATCTTGAGACGCAATGCTTGTAAGATCGAATAGAACTTCGTGATCCGCAAATTGGAACTGCAGTAACGCTTCACTTTTATCATGTTGCGACGTTTCGCTAGACGAGCCATTGCTCATGGCATTCATAAAGTTTTGTTTAAAGGTGTGAGCACGTCCCCCACCAGCAGCAAAGTGATTGTCATTTGCTGTAAGCTGATTATGAGCGCTTGGGATCACTAGTTTCTCTCGCTCTACAGGTGAAAAGTTCAGTGAAGTAGGCTCAATCAGCGATACTTGATGTCCAGTTAAAAACGTTGGCATTGGGCAAGTCTAAAAACAATCTCGGTGCTAGACCTTTGCAAGCATTATTCCAAATAAATATTTTCAACAACAGCCGATGAATTGATATCAATAGCCACTGAACACGGGAATATTTCGTTTTCTTAATAACTCGTACAGCTTCATGGGCAATTCATTGCCGCTTAGGTACGTTAGGTTGCCCTATTTAGAGTCTAAACGGCAACGAGTTTACTGCCGAACAGATTGCAGAGCCGTACTTAAAAAAGAAACGCCGCAATAGCAACGAAAGCGGAATTTGGTATAAACCTTGCTGTATAAATATCAACCACCCAATGGATGTGCTTAATCATGAAATTGACGAAGGAAGAATTACAATTCATTAACCGAACCCTAGCCGGTAATCGCGTTGCAGGCTCGCTATTGCCGGAAGCTAGGGATCAAAAACAGCAAACGCACAGTGAGATTAAAAAGTTACTTGCGAGTATTTCAAATAGTTCTCAGTTTTGTCTCGTTGCCAAAAATGCCAACGAGCAGGTCGAGTTTCCACTTAGCGACCTATCGGCATTGATGGAGATTTTAGACAACAACTTAGAAGCACCTAATATCGTAGAAGCCGCTAACTCTAGTGCGCCACGTAGCTGGCGTACTTGCCCATCAACGCCGGTCAGGTTTAGATTGTCTCCTCAAATGATGCCGTTTAACATGGTCTCCATATCCCAATCCGGTGGACTGATTAATACTTTTCCCTACCAAGCAAATGCAATCCAAATTAATGTGATCAGTCGGATAGCTAAATTATATCTTGCCGACCCTATTCCACTGTTTGCAAACGTCCACTCGATAAAGGTGACAAGCCCATTGGAGCTCGCCGTATCCTTTGCAATGAATAAAACCGATAGCGAAAAACTCAAAGCATTTATTCTTCATAACTACATACAGCGCAAGGGGTTAGATTAGTTAGGCCAAACTGGTCACTGGCGCCTTATCGTGTAACCTTCGTAGTAATGTATAAAAGTCATGATTTGATTTAAGCTTTATTCTATCAAGCGCTGTGACAGGGACACAAGGCGTCCAAGAGTTTAGTAGTGCAACTCCCTCTAACTGAGCTATCTCACCTAATGAAATATCAGCACTTCTTTGCTTTATACCAATTTGATGTGCCATTGCTTCTATAATTTGCATCATAGTGCCGTGCAATTTGGCCCCTTTTGGCCATACTAACCCTTCGCCATCCCAGCCAACAAGATTCCAAATACTGCCTTCCAATACTCTATTATCATGAACGAAAAGTGCGTCGTCAAACCCGGCTTTGTTTGCTTCACGCATAAAGTGAGTCTTTGCGATTTCACCCACATGTTTAGTGTCGGCTAGTGGGCGCTGATATTCAAAAGATTTCAGACGCATAGACCCCGTTGGACCATCATGTGCAGCACTTGTTTTAATCATAATATTGAGATCCGCATCTTTTGATTTTTGCGTAAATTCACCATCTGAACTAAATACCGTGATTAAGATTGAGCCATCCTTTGGGGCTTCCTTTACCGCAGCTTGTAGCTGCTCTACCACATCCGTCTCTTTCAACTCCATTGAAAATATTTTTTGTGAAGCTTGTCGTAATCTTGCAATATGAAACTCAAATCCTTTTACTCCATATTCTCGCATTTGCATTGCAGTAAAATGTGCATGCCCTGCAAATGCCAGATTTTCCAACTCTTCTATTTTCGCTACATTCCCATTGATAAAAGTAGAGTACTTACCTTTCATTTCACTAGTCCAAATACCTCTGTGTGGTATTATTCTCTCCAAAATAGTGGGTTTTGAAAAACGAATAGTTTTTGCAAACCTTACAAATTTAATTTGCAGGGTGTTAAATGAAGTACTTGAGTGGTTCTCTCTTACAAATCTTGGATGCAAGCTTGCGACTTAACAGCTTTTCAAAAGTAGCAGAAGAACTTGGACTGACACCTGCAGCGGTGAGCTACCAAGTTAGGCTACTTGAAAGTCGACTTGGTTTTTTGTTATTTACACGACAAAGTGGAGGTCTTGAAGTGACCAAAGAAGGGCGACTCATTTGCCAACAAGCTTCTAAGTCGCTTACACAAATGCACTCGGCAATAGCGCAAGCCAAGCAGCTCAACCAAGATAATAAAACATTACGCATTACCGCCAGTACGCGCTTTGCCACTCAACTATTGTTACCTAATTTAGCTCGTTTTAAATCATCAAACCCTGATATCGACATTGAAATCGATATTTCGGATAAAATAAGACCATTGGTACAGAGCGACTTTGATATTGCGATACGCTTTTGTGATGGTGTGTTGGAAGGAGCTGTTGAAATAAAAAAATTGATGAATACCAGTCTTGTCGCTGTTTGTAGCGAAGCTTTTTGGCAACAGCATCAAGCCTTGTTGGAAAGTCCTAAAACATTTCCTCAATTTTTGTTGTGTTCAGTTAAGTGTCGCGTCGGTTCTTTAGAGTGGCCAAGTTGGTCAAATTGGTTTGAAAACTTTACCGACATTGAATGGAACACTGCTGAGCACATCTCATTCGATGAAATGACACAAGTGATCCAGTTTATACAAGACGAGAATGCGATTGGTTTAGTAGAGCCTAAACTGGCTACGAGAGAAGTTTCTAGTGGTCGATTAGTTCAGCTTGATAAGCGCGAACTGGCGATCCCCGCTCCCTATGCATATTATGCGATCATTCCTGATGGGCGCAAAGATAGAGCGCCTATCCAAAAGTGCTTACAATGGCTACAGGGATTGGTAAACAACTCTGAGCGCAAGCAATAAAAAGGCACAGCCCAGTATTTTATCAATTACAGCACGCTTGGCCGTTAAATCGAATTTGTCTCTTGCTGAAGCACTCAAAATTGAGACAATAAAATACCACAGCGCATCTATCGTTAGCACGGTAATACACATGATAAAACCTACTGTTAATGTCATCTTTTCTGGGTCGATAAACTGCGAAAAGAGCGCAACGAAGAAAATAGCCAATTTAGGATTCAAAAATGCAATTGCAAAACCATCCTGCGCAGCTTTGGCATATGAGGTTGCCACTTGAGACTGTGATACCGCCAACCCTTGGCTTTTACTCATTAGGATTTTTATCCCCATCCATGCCAAGTAGGCGGCACCACCGTAAACCAAAAATTGGTATACAATCGGAAATTGATGAATAAGCCCTGACAGCCCCAAGATTGCTAGGCTGGCATAAATGCCAACTCCCAAACCATGCGCAAGGCTTGCGACGATACCATGCTTGGCACTATGAAATAGGCTATAACGCAAGACAACAGCTAAGCTTGGGCCCGGTGACATCGCACCAAAAACACAAATTGCAGCAAGGCTTAACCAGGCTGTAAGTTCCATAATTTTTCCGTAGAGAGTTGCAAAGGGCGTAGGATAACAGATTTGAAAAATTAGATAACTCTTTGCAAGTAAAAAGGGGCTACTCGCCCCTTTTTATATGTTTTTATACAGACTGTGTTTGTAACTCATGTTCAGTTTGCTGCTGACCAATAAACCAAATGCTATTGGTTTCGCCATAGTAAGCTCTATGTTTTGTCTTATTAGCCATTCGCCAGAAAGTAGCACCCAGAATCATAGCGGTTAGCTCTAAAGCAATGGAAGACCAAGCAGTTGCAGGCCAAATACCAAGACTTGGGATTATAAAAGCGATGACCGAAGTTAGCGGCAACGAGAAGCACAAAATGGCAATCGCTCTTTGTGACCAAATTGCCGTTTTACTCATGCCGATAACGAACGCCGCAATTAAGGTAAAACCAAAACATAGATAATAGACCCACATATACACAACATTAATATTCAATGTGGTCAAGGCAGCCCACTTCGTTACGGCAAACGCCGTGGCTACACCTAATAATGAACCCATTGCCACGCCAATAGTCAATTTGCCCATCACTCGGGTTGATTTTGACTGCTCTAGCTGTTTTTGCTTACGGCGCTTCTCAAGCCATAATAAATTACCAGTATAAAATAACACTGCGCCTAAAATGCCCATTATAAAATAAGCCCAGCGACCAAGCTCTCCGCCGTAGCTCCCAAAGTGAAGACCGAATAACGTAGTCACGACGGCCCCCCAAATCCCCCGAGCATCATCTGCGACACTGCTTGCAGATACTTCAAATGTATACGGGTTCATAAATAAATAATCAGCTTCAGGGCCTCGCATCAAGTGTTCATCACTAAACAATTGAATTGACGCTGAGGGCCTAGTGCCATTTAATCGACTCAAAGTGATTTCTTTGACTTGGTGGCCGGGCGCGTAGTCTCTCGCTTTTTGCAAAATCACTTCAAGCCTCGGCAAATTTTCAACCTTGTACTCAATAGCTGAAGGTGCTTGACTCGGAAAAAGTGGTTTGTCGCCATACAACTTACCTAACCCACCATACAAGATGTCGTGGAATGCAAACACAATGACTGTGATGGCAATAACAATATGAAACGGTAAGCTAGTTATCCCAATTAGATTATGAGTATCAAGCCAAAAGCGACTCGCGCCTTTTTTATCTCTTAAAGCAAAAAAACTTTTGATAAGCGTCGGGAGTAAGAAAATAACACCCGAAACAAGCGCAATAAAATACAAAATTGCGGCAATACCGAGTACATAGACCCCAGCCTGATCATGTCCAATTTCACCTGCGATACCTGCGCTACGGTGAAGATAATCCACTAACGATGACAATTCATTAATATAGCTGGTATGTGCTTCAAGCTCTCCAGCCTCATTTAATGTGCCGTGCCAGAGCGTTTTATCAAGGCTCAAGCCCCGAGCGCCACCTTGCTCATACCAATTTACTGGAGAGTGACCTGCTTCAAAATTAATATTAATACCATTTAGTGCTTCAGGATGTTGCTCAAACACACGATGGATCAACGCATCGTATTTGTCGGCGTCGACTTGAGGCAAATGGTGGGAAGGTGGTGTAGCCCATTTGTCGATACTACCCGCAAACATGGTGATAGCACCAGCAAAGAAGCCAATAAACAACAGTAGACCGGTCGTTACTCCTGTCCAAGTATGTACATTCTGATAAATCCTTAATATATCGGCGCGGATCTTCATGCCATCCCTCTTACAACAAATAAAATAACGTAAACAACCAAGTTAGCGCCACCAAGCCAAAGCACTGCTTGTTTTGAGCTTTTGAACATAAAAACAAAACTCAAAATGAGTAACCAGATAGGAGAAATCATCCACATACTGAACTGAGTCCGCCAACTTTGTCTTGCAGGAGTTAACGTTTCCATCAAGCCGTCGCTCCCTACCCAAGCGAAAAGACCAACGATACCAAAGCTCAGTGCCAAGCCAAGTATGACACCTGCAAGTGTCTTCCCCCACCAGTCTGGTTGGATTTTGTCAGCATTTGAAAATCTGCTCATTGGGACTTCCTAAATAAAATCAGAATGGTGAATGGGATTAGCGCAGTCAATACCATAACGCCAATGAGCCAACTAAACACAACCGCTGCACCAGTGAAAATTTGTATTGCAAAAATGAATGCAATTGCCAGAAGAATATAGCCGGCAAATCTGACAGAGGTAGACAAAGAGCGCTTTAACAAGCGCTGATGCTTGTTTGTGCAGTAAATTAACGTAATTGCAAGGCTCAAAAGAGCGACAAAAAACACGCTTAACAAGGTAAAACTCCGTTTTACAGTAAGATTGAAGATTAAGGCGAGGTTAAGATTATAGCGAATGTTTAGCTTTCAGCAACATCAAATACAATTGATATGATAATCATTTTTATTTAAAATATTAAAAGACTGACAACAGTCTCCCAAAAAAATAACTTATAATTGGTAAAAAGGATCACCTCGGTGAATACATATTCTACAAAAAAGTCTCTTATAGCGCTTTGTGTCTCAACCGCACTACTCTCTCCTCTTAGTTATGCCGATGATGAAAAAGAAATCGAATCTATTGAAAAAATCATTGTATTAGGCGAAAAAACGGCACGAAGTCTAAAAGATACAGCTTCTTCCGTATCTGTAATTGATGAGTCTCAACTCAAAGATTTAACGCACTTAAGTTTAAGTAGTGCAGTTTCTGAAATAGCCAATGTAGTCGTACTTTCAGGCGCAAAGCCTGACATACGTGGCGTTTCAGGTAATGGTTCGGCGACTGGATTCAATGGTGTTTCTGGTGGTGCCAAAGCAAGAGTTTCAACCATTACCGACGGTGTGGCCGAACCATTTATGGCTGATCTAACCGGCGATACAGGAATGTGGGATGTAGAACAAATAGAGGTATTCCGAGGGCCACAATCTACTAGCCACGGCCGAAACAGTATCGGCGGCGCAATGTTTATAAAGACCAAAGATCCTTCTTTTGATTGGGAAGGCGCAGGTAGGGTTGCTTATAGAAATAAAGAGAGTTATATAGATAAGTCGATCATGCTATCTGGGCCACTTATTGATAATGAGCTAGCATTTCGTATCACCGGTCAACGCGTTGACGGTGAAGACTATGACAATAGTATTGAGTACAAAGATAATCCGCCAAAATTTGACCTAAATGAGCTCAACACAGAAAAAGCCAGATTTAAATTACTGTGGCAACCTAGTCAGTTTGAGGGAGTAACGGCACTTCTTAGTCATTCAATTGCTTTTGAAAAAGGTAATACAGGCCGTACAAACTATATCGCAAAGGATCCTCGCGCTTTCATTCCAGCATGGGAGCGTTATATGGACACCAATTCAAAAACAACTAGCTTAAAAATCAATCACAAACTAAATCAAAGCGTTGATTACGAAATTTTGATGGCAGCTATGGATTATAATTTCGGTTTTGATTCTTATGAAGCTAACCCAAAATTTGAACAAGTAATGAGGATGAATGAAGACAATGTAAATGTCGAGTTCAAGCTCAACTACAGCGCCGAACTTTTATCAGGCTTCATTGGTTTAGCATATTATGACAGAGAACAAACCTATCATAGTGATGGCTTTGCTAACTATTTTGGCAGTGATGATAGTAAATCAAAAGCCATATATGGTGAACTAAGCTATAAGCTAAACCCTGACTTTACTATCATCACCGGAGCACGTATTGAGCAGGAATCACAATGGCGTGATATTCACTTTACTACTGCTCAGGGGGTACTAAATTCCCTACTCGATCAAGACAAAACAATTCGCTTACCTAAACTGGTTTTACAATACAATGTAAATGATAAAACCACTGCATCTCTTAGCGCTAGGCGTGGATACAATGGTGCAGGTGGCGCGTTACAATGGGAAACTGGAGAGTATTATTATTACGACTCAGAAACCGTTAACACGTATGAACTGGGCCTGAGATCTGCATTAAGTAACGATTTGAATATCAGTGCGAATTTGTTTTATAACAATTACGACGGTTACCAAGCAAATGATCCACAATATCGCATCTCCAATATGGATACTGTGATCACCTACGGTGCTGAATTCGAGTTTTCTGCGATGTTAACACCTGATCTTCAGCTTCGAGGTGGAGCAGGTGTATTGAGAACCGAAATACAAGATACCAGCGTAAAATTCTCTGCGTTTGATGGCAATGAGCTAAGCTCAGCGCCGGGCTTCACAGCAAATTTAGCAATCAAATATTGGCTCACTGATGACCTGCATATTGGCCTTAGCACAGTTAAAGTAGATGAGTACTACGGTGAAATTGGCAATACTAAAGAGCGGATCGCTGGCGATTACACGCTGTCTCGCTTTAATATCGATTATGAAATCGATAATTGGCTGATTGCAGCCTTTGTGAATAATGTTTTTGATAAAGAAGCATACACTCTGGTTTCACCAAGCAGTCGTCGCTACGAATATGGCTATGTTGGCATTGTAGACCCTCGCAATATGGGTATCTCTGCTACCTACCAATTTTAGGGTTCACTGACTTTTCATGTTTATACCAATTAGCTTAATTAAGTGCCTATTTTAAGGTAATAAAATCTTACTATTTAGCTGTTCTAACTGAGAAAGTTTTGGCACAGTTAGTATCCGATTTACTCCTTTAAGTCGGGCAAGTATTAAGACTAATTGGTGTTACTGTTCAGCAAAGAGCAGTGAACCTCAAGCACGAAGCCGTTTGTTTACTGCTTCGCGCTTTTAACGAAAAGGCGCAACGTCCACTCTGTTGCGCTTTTTCAATTCTATTATTACCCTTAGAGTAGTCAATTTAGGGTAAATTTGTCGATGCGCATTTTTTTCATTTTGCTACTAACTCTCTTCAGTACTTGTGCCAAGGCAAGAACGGATAGCCGAACAGTACACATTTGTTTTGAACGGTGGTGGCCTTATAGCTTTATAAATGAGCAAAAGCAAGTTCGCGGGATTGAGGTTGATGTTATTAAATCAGCACTCGTTAGCAGTCCTTACCGAGTCACATTTCATGAACTTCCTTACCGTCGTTGTTTAGCAGGCGTCGCCGATGGCACGTTTGACTTTACTTTACACGTTGATGAGGCTGATGGCTTTCCAATTATTAACGTGTCATTCACCACTTGGCAGCTTTCTCTTGCGGTTAAAAAAGGTCGCTTTAGTAGCCCTGATGACTTTTATCAGCTTACCGCCCCTAGAGTCATGATCTCAGAGGATTACAGCTATCCGGAAGCAGCAGTGCAAGGGTTAAAAGAAATCAAAGCGGCTATTGTCCAACGTTCATTTTATGAGCAAAATCATGACGACGGCAAAAAGTTTTTTAGCGTACTCAATAACAATAGAGTTGACGCCGTTTTAGTCGATAAAGTGTGGGCATTAGAGATGATCCGCCGCCATCAGCTTGAAGTCGACTTTTTGCCTCGCCCCTTTCATGCTGAGCAGCAATTTATGGGGTACAACATCGCTAACCAAGCGATGGCGAAGCGTATAGAGTCACTCTTAGAAAAAGTTCCGGTAAAAAGAATTAAAGCTATTGAGATTAAATATTTAGGCGACGATTTTTAATTCCTAACGCAATAATTTCATGTTCAAATAACAAACAAATAACCACACTACGATAATCTAGTTCTACACTTATAATATC
>NZ_JAKEVK010000161.1:0-11110 GCF_022398435.1 Pseudoalteromonas sp. Isolate6
TTCTAGGACTTAAAATAATAAATTAACGTCCGAAAGTGGACGTAATCGTAGTAAATTCGGACGCTCGTAGGATCAGTTGCGTTGATGTAATTACGATAAACTTCTGACATATACAAACAATCCAATGATGTCAGCCTTATTGCTCATTTATGCTTAGTTAGCAATGAATAAAAATAGATGTCTTTGTTATTCCTACTTTATCGATGTCAAGCTAGGCGCTTGCGTTGATACAATGCCATCCTTAGGACATATTTTCCCTCAACCAATTCCCAAATACCTAATAGTGGGTTTGCCAATGTGAGTGGACTCAATAACAATAAACTAAGTGCAACGTTGTTTTATCCAGTTTTACACAATTACCCAACGAATTCAGTTGAGGTAACCTCAACATCAGGAATGAAATAATGCGTTCTCAGGTCTATTTACGAAGTAACCCATATCGAGAGAATAATGAAATTATTAATGCTAGTACTGTGGTTCGGCTTAATTGCATTCGCACAGGCAACCGAAATTGAAATCGAATATAAGAGCTGGATAAGTAGCAGTGATAAACAATATGTGGAAACTTGGCTAAAACACGGTGTCAAAGCAACAGAGCGTTCCTTAGGAGTACTACAACAGCAAACGCTTCCATTTATCATTGAACCGAGCTTATTCGCATCTGAACCTGTGCCATGGGGCTCGGTTCAACGAGGTAAGCCCGATGCCATTTTACTTCAAGTCAAACGATTTACCTCAAGCCGAGTGCTGATTAAAGACTGGACCTTGTACCATGAAATTGCTCACCTTTATCACCCTTTGCTTGACCACTCAGATTTTTGGCTTGCAGAGGGGCTTGCTACCTATTTACAAAATGTCATTATGCTAGAAAATGATATTTTTAGTGTTGACGAGTTTCGTACGAGGTTAATCTCAGGGCTCAGCCGAGGCGTAAAAAATACGCGACTAAATAAAGGATCACTTAAAGCAGTGAGCGAACAGATGTGGTCATTAAAGGCACAACAAAGAGTCTATTGGAGTGGGGTTGCCTTCTTTATAGAAGCAGAAATTGCACTACAGGATATAGGCAATAAGAACACAATCAGAACGCTTATTTCCTTATCTCAGCAATGCTGTAAAAACAGTGCAATACCGGGAGACAGTAACAGTGGACGACTATTTATTGCGAACTTAGATAAACTCTCCAAAACGACCATATTTTCCAATCTATATGCTAACTATAAGCAGCGGCAGGATTTTCCTGACTTAAGTAAAACTCATATTTATAGTCTTCAGCCATTAAGATAAAGCATTTTTTAAAGCCTTTAACGACCACTACCATATCTTCACGGATAAATATTGATAAGACATAAAAAGCTATGCTTGTTTTGTTTCCTGCTTTTCTGACTCAATCGCGACAGACATGGCATTGAGTAATTCCATTATTCTCTCGTCGATACGCTCAAGCTGCTTATTCTTCAATTTAACATCCAGTTCGTTTGCTATTTTATGAATATCAATGCAATCAAACATTGCAGCCGTACCTTTAATTGCATGAATAGTCTTTGCCAACGCTTCGTAATCTTGGTATTTCGCTTGATTCTTTATCTGAACTATCTGCTCATGCAACCCAGAAATATACTGCTGTTTTAACTGATAAAACTCCGCTTCAGGTAGATCTACATCTTCATCAACTTGAATATCTAGGTAATAAGCAATTTTTTGGCTAAATACAACTCTATCTATTGGCTTTGCTAAATGATCACTAAACCCGAGTTTCAGATAACGCTCAATTTCATGCTGCATAGTGTTAGCGGTTAACGCAATCACAGGTGTGCTACATCCTGTTGCTTGGATAAAGCTAAATGCCTGTTCACCATCCATTACAGGCATTTGGATGTCCATTAATATCAAGTCAAACTCACTATCAAGCACGGCTTGGACCGCCATCTGACCATTTTCAACTGCAGTCACAGACAATCCCATACGTTCAAGAATACGCCTAATAAGCTTACTGTTATCAGTGTTATCTTCTGCAAGCAGAACTTCACCTTTTAGCTCTTGGCTTAATTCCTCAGGCATCGTCCCTACCTCTCTCACGTCTCCAATTTGGGCAAGGCTTTGTACCCACTTGGTTTTTTCTGTCGTGTACAAGCTTAGTGTAAGCGTAAATGCAGTTCCTGAGCCGACCTCGCTTTCGACACTAATGTCTCCATCCAATTTTTTCGCAAGGCTTTTCGAAATATTTAATCCAAGCCCCGTACCACCATACTTCCGAGAGGTCGAAGAGTCGGCTTGGTAGAACGCACTAAATAATTCCCTTTGCTCGTCCACGGTCATACCAATCCCAGTATCACGAACAGTGATCATAAGCTGCTCGTTTTTACACGCTACATCTATTGATATTTTACCAACCGTAGTGAATTTCATTGCGTTAGATGTGAGGTTGAGTAATATTTGCCGTAACCGCGTAGGGTCGATCACAACGAAATCAGGTAGGGGAAAGTGATAATTTAGGGCAAATTCAAGCCCCTTGTCCCGAATTTGTTTACCCAATAGGGAGTCAACATGTGCAATCGCTTGAAATAGGTTTGACTCCACCAATTCAACCTCTAGTTTATTGGCCTCAATTTTAGACATATCAAGAATATCATTGATGAGCCCAAGTACATGCCTTGAGTTTTGCAAAATGACGGAAATAGCATGGTTGCGCTCATGAGGTTTGATGTCTCCAAGCATAATGCCATCAGCATAGCCAATAATCGAGGTCATTGGTGTTCGTATTTCATGGCTCATGTTTGCTAAAAACCGGCTTTTAGCCTCACTAGCATCTCTGAGCTCCGACGCTACCTGCTCTAGTTCATAGGTACGTTTTAACACCTTTGCTTCTAGATTTTTATTTAACTCTATATTCTCTTCACTGGTAATTCTAAACTTATCTGCAACCGCGAATGCCAACAGCAATGCATCAAGAGCGGTACCTATCAGCCCATAAAGGTATAGGTTATTTGAGGACTCCGGTAGCAAACTCAAGTTAGTTAGATTGCCAACCATATTGGGGATAGCCATGGCAACATAAGCCATCACAAAATATCGTGCGGGCTTGAACCCTTCAATCCAGCGTTTTACTCCAACAAACAGTCCAAAGCACAAGGCCAAGCCTGTGACTAAAGTTGCCCAGATAAAACCAAAGCCAGGAAATAATATACAAAAAGGCATTCCGAGCGCGGCTATTACGCCGAGCCAGATAGAGATCGACACATAGTTAGGATGAACATCTTTGAGTTTTAATAAATGAATATAAAATAATGCATTGGTCAATGGTGCCAATGCAAAACCTAACCAATGAAGATTTGCTGAGTAAAATCCAAATAACTCATCAGGAAAATGAAAGAAGTGACTCCAAGCGAATACCCAAACGCAGGTAAATAGTGCATAGTAAAGGTGGGTTACATCCTTAGAGCCTACGTAAATCAATAAGTTATACAACCCTAAAACAATACCAACACCAAAGCAAAGTGTCATGATGAGATTTTCATAAACTACTTTTTGTCGAAAATCCCTAAGTGGCTCAATAGTCAATTTTACGGGCGTGTAAAAAAAGTCACTCTCGAAAAGCGTAACGATATAATAGTCTTGGTTAGGCTCTAGCGTAACTTGATTGCCATAATGAAACGCAAATTCATTTTCTACTTTACCTCCAGAGAAAACCCGCTGTACTGTTTGAGGCGTATATATCCTCGACTCGACTTTGCTTAGCACCGTATTGTAGGGGTAAAGCACAAACTCATTTAACGGCGTTTCGTTCCTGATTTTGGTTACCAAGAAATAACGACCAGAGAACAGTGCTCTCTTTTCTATTGGCTCTCTTATTGATTCCCACGCTCTCAGTTCATTCCAACTCTGAGGAAATCTTGTATTGGAATTAGCCTCGTAGGATTTACCAATATGGTGCAGATTTTGATATTGCCAAGGCTGTGTTAACTTCAACACAGCCTGCTCTGCATGAACAAAACCAGAAAACAGAATTATGCCGAAGATGATCAGTAGCAAACGCATTCTAGCCAGTTACCTTAGCAAAGCTACCTGTGGTCCGATATTGTATATGCAAATTTTCTATCCCCAAGTCAGGTGACTTATCTCAATATAGTTCTTAAACACGCTCAAAAACGGTATGTTACATCCATTCCTACCCTTCTACCTTCACCTTTAAAGTCTTCCAACATCCCCAAAAAGCTACTAAGGTCAAATTTGAGATGGCTGTATTCCTTATCTAAAAGATTCTTACCCCATATGCCTAACTGCCAGTCTCCATATTCCATTTGTAGATTAGCATTCCAAAGTATATAGCCTGGCTGCTTAGCGTAAGAAGATTCATTTTGGTCGAAGTAATATTCGCTTTGATAATCAAACCCAACTCTACTTTTTATACTCACTTCATCCCAATTAAATTTATAATCTATACGTCCAGAGATATTCCACTTTGATGTAAACGGTAGCCGGTTATCCGTCAACACAACACCCACAGGGTCAATAAATTCTTCAAAGTTTGCTTCCGGTATATACCCAACATCTAATCCTAGATGAGTTTGCTCCGATAGATACCAAGTATTTTCTACTTCAGCACCGTAAATTTTTGACTTACCCACATTTTCTAGTAGCTGATAAGGCGGCGCACCAGGTACCTCAGATGCTTGATTCATAAATACCTGCTGGTCTTTATAATCATAGTAAAAAGCAGCCCAATTTGTACGAAGTCTTAAATCTTTAAACAACAGCTTAGCGCCAACTTCATGAGCAACTAATTCTTCAGGGCCATAACTTGCTTGCATTGCTGCTGCTTTTGAGATCAAAAAACCGCCGTTATAACCACCGCTCTTAACACCATTAGACAAACTGTAATAGATACTGTTATCCGGTTCTATTTTATAGATAACCGATAATTTTCCAGACAAATTGCTATCGGATTCTTCTCCCTCAATATCGTAGGCAGGAACTAAAATACCTGTGAGGTTATCTGCAAACGGTACATTTAAGTAGGAGAAAGAGTCATAACTTACCTCTTCATCGCTGTATCTTATGCCAACAAGGACATCAGTATCCTCGCTGACTTCATACTCATATTGGCCAAACAATGCTTGCGATTTTACTTTGATATCATTATCGTAAAAAAAAGTCGCTGCACTTGTGCCATTCTCGGTACCTCTTAGATCACGTAATAAATCATTAAAATTATCCTGATAAATACGCTCCTCCAAGTGGAATAAACCAACGGTCAAAAAACCATTTGTCATGCTTTGTTCAAATCTCAGCTCATTTACCAGCTTTTCGTTTTTAAGGCCCAACTCCCCTTCACACAGTGAAAATGGGCTTCCATCACAGTTAAATCCATGTACCCTATCTAAACGATTGAAAGCTCCAAGATAGATAAACTGCGACCGCTCATCCAGTGCATAAGTTATCTCAGTTGTGACACCTTTATTTATGCTGTGATGTCTTTGGTAATTGTTCACCCGTACTGCCCAAAAATCGTCGCTGCCAACATTAAATCCAAGTATATCAACGCAGTTGCTAGTTCCCGCCTTCGCAGGAGAGCATAACGAACCATCTAAGGGGTTAGAGAATAATCCGATATTCCCGACTGGCTGAACTAACCCATTCCAATGGCCATAATCAAGTTTGACAAACACGCTGAAATCATCAAACTCACCTAAATAACTTAATCGAACATCATTTTGTTCCATATATGCTTCGGGAACATCTGGCTGAAGGTTATACGTAGTATACTCATAGTTATTGTGGCTCGCAGCGAGTCGCACCGCGCTGTTTTGATCTAGACTATAATTAAAGGTTGTCCGAGCTCTTGTTAGAGAATCTGAGCCAACCCCAACACTGACAGAAGCAAAGTCACCATCAGTTGGGCGTGCTGTACGTACTAAAATTGCCCCTCCAGTAGTATTTCTACCAAAAAGCGTACCCTGTGGGCCCTTTAATACTTCAACTTGTTCAATATCAAATAGATTGATAACTTGGTTATTCGCCGCTCCAACTGATATACCATCTAAATACATGCCAACAGGAGAGGTATTTGCTGTGTTGTAATCGACTAAACCAACGCCTCGAATATTGATAGCAGGAGGTGTTCCTTCGGCCGCATTTTGACTGATTTTAACATTCGCAACTAAGCTGCCTAGTTCCGTCGTGTCTTTCAGTGCGGCATCAGTGATAGTCTGTCCGGATATAGGCTTTACAGCGATAGCGACATCATTGATAGACTGCTTTCTTTTTTGAGCGTACACCTCAATGACTTCGATTTCTTCTACTTGTGCTGATGTTTCCATCGGGCCTACAGAGAGTAATGCTAAAGTTATCGTATTTAACAGCACATTTGGATGTGGCATAGTTTGAATCCTGAGCTATATCATGCAATTGCACTATCAGTATAGCTGAATTAAAAAGACTCCCAAACAAATGAACCTGATTACCTCTTTGAGGTTCAAATTATTGTTCATTACTGTGGTAAATTATCCAAATACTCGGGTAAAGCCCTCAAGATTGCACAGCTCGGTATGTATTACAACCTAAGGGGAAAGGGTTTATTTCGTAACTAAATAAAGATGGCTAAGTTAGGGCCTCTTGACCTTTACTGCTTGATTTTTGCTTTCCTGAGCGTATTTTGGTCCGGGACGCTCGACTTGCTACCTAGTAATCCAAGCAAAAATTGAGCAACAATGAACATCGCGCACTCAGGTGAATCCAAAGGGCAGGGCTTGATTAGTATTTCTTCTGTGTAGCCCCACACGGATGTGGGGTAAAGTAACTTTGAAGGCGCGTAAAATCTTTATCACCTAACTCACATAAAATAACTATGCTACACGGACTCTGTATTGTCTAAACACCAATCAAACTGCTGCAAAAAACATTAAATATCAATTAGCTTTAGTTAAATGGCTCAAACCCCAACTCTCCACTAATACGTTGAGGGTATCCGGTGATGGCTCTACTGGTTTGCATGCCTGCCATCACTGCGGCTTCAACACAACCTGCGTTAACACCGGTTTTAATCCAATCTCCGGTAATGTAGAGGTTATTGAATATGCTGCCGTCAGTAGATAGTCGAAATTGACTGCTATCAACAACGCTTAGTACATAACGCTCACTGGGGTCGACATTCACTCTCCAATACTGTGTGTTGAACCTCGCTTCACCCTCATTATTATCAACATCAAACAATACGTTCCAATCGAAGTCGTCACCATGATACGCCTCTGGCCACAGTGGTTGCATCTGCAATCTAAGTTTTTGCAAAGCGTTTTCTTTTACCTGAGCTTTCATGCGTTCAGGAAATTCATGCTCGCTCGGAGGTGGATAATCTGCGCAGGTAAAAGCACTACAAAAATAGGCAATGTTCTTGGGCTGTGAATTTGGCCAATCCTCCACCTCTAGTAAATTAGACATCGCAGCCCAAGTATCAAAGGGTTGGGAAAATGCGCTTAATATTGGTGGTTCATTACTGCCAGAAGGATCGTGAAAACCCAGTTCACTGTCAGTTTTAGTGAGCCACAACTGCAATGCTTGAGTCGCAACAGTTTTAACCTTTTCAGCTTGCAGCTTTAAGCTGTTATCTTCAGCCAATAATTGCCGACAAAGTGGCTCAAGACCTGCCACTGAAATCCCAAAAATCACCAAATCGAAATCAGTTCCTTTATTTAGTGTTTTTCTCGGTAACGTCTGTCCAAATGCTTGTTGGTAAACCGTTTCCCAATTAGACCAGTAAGACTCAAGATTAATCTTATGCTCCTTGAGTAGTGCAGCTTGCTGCGACTCAATTTGCTGCCACAGGGGTGAGCTCGGCCAACACGGCAAGTCTTTGACTAATTCTAGAGGTTCGTAGCATTGTGCCTCTTTTAGTTTAACCTGCTGAATTAATTGAATACTATCAACATGATGACCGTTTTCATCCTGCGCACAGTGTAATGACTCAACCTGATGAAAAAAGGCAAACCTAACACCTCGGTGCTTGAGCAGCTCATAGATAGGAGAAAAAATAATATCTCCCATACCCGCTTGCATTTTCCACATCACACCGCCTCGATAACACAGCATAATCCTAAGCATTGCCAAAGCCGCAACGCCTGCTTCGACATTTGGTTTTTTAAAATCACCGTCTTCATAGCCAAAAACGAGATCATAAAAACCGCGAACAGGAGCAGACTCCACAGACAGCGACTCATTTGCGCCATTACGCCTTAGCCACTGTTTAAAATCATACCGATCAATATAACCAAAACCGCGTGAATAAACCTTGTCACGTAGCATACCAATGGTCATCGCAACCCCGAGATCTATACATATGTACAGACGCCTTATCAATGGGTTGTCATCAATCAAGTCGTTTACTTCTGACTTTAACCAACGCCTAATTTTTCGAACCATATACCAAACAACTAAGTGATCTTTCTTATTTTCTAAACGGTGATCGGCCTCACGTACCGTTAAAAAATTACTGAGTTGCGTTATTAACAGCTTTGGCGTGGATACTACCTCTTGGACATGGTTTTCTGCGTCATCAAATAAAGCGCTAGCTTTTTCTTCCACACTGTCAAAAAAGCTCTTAACTTCTTGGCCTAGATGAGCGAGTAGTGTTTTATCTCTTTCTTTTTTTGTTTTGAGCTGTATGGATTTGTGCGTTTTTTCAACCTCGCACTCCAAATCATCAACCCATTTGTGTAGCCAAGCCGCAAGTAATTTTAAAATCTGCCAAAAATGTAAATCGAGTGTGCCATTTGCCGGATTACCTGGGATCTCAGGAAAATCTACCGACCAAGTTTGCCACTGCTGGTCGATATATTCTTGTAACACGACCAAGCTATGCGGTTTTAGTGCTTGTTGCCAAGTGTGAATGGGGATATCACTTGAGCGTTCTAGCTTATTATAAACCGTTTCTATTGCCCTAAAAGAATTAACATAAGCACCAAACCAAACGTGTAAGCCGTGCTCCTCAATACGTTCGCCGAACTCAGCATTACGACCACTCGCTCCTTTACCACCCAAACGCCAGCCTTGCTGATAAACAGTAATATCATAGCGTTCTTGCCAACCTTCTTGTTCTGTCATGTATACCGCAGCGGTCATTGCCGAAACGCCGCCGCCAAGTATTGCTACTTTTTGTTTACTCATAAATCTTCCTTTTCTAACGTGTTGACGAGCAACACCTAAAGCCATATAGGAAGACAACTAAACATGCAAATATCGCTTTAGTAAAAATCGTGCTTTTTATGCCACAAATACACTAACGATGGAGATTAACCATACTCTGAGCACTGGAAACAATTTCTTCCACTCCTGCCTGATCGAAATCCATTTTCACAAAATAAGGTAGTTTGACCTCACTTTTACCTAATGGAATACCAAACATTTTATCAAGTGGAAACGCATCCATTCGTTGTAAGTTCAGGCTTAAGTCGTCCTTAATAAAACCAATTTTGTGGATTTTCTTCACCTCAGAAGGGGAATGCACCACCGCCGAATATACAGACTTTTCAGCATAACCATCTGGAAACTGTTTAAATAATATTTGATCCATTTGCGGGTGGGTAAAACCCGATAAGAACTGTTTAAGAAATTGGCTATCGACATTTAAATCAGACACTGAATCTTTGAAAAGCTCAGCAATTTCTTCACCCACTTCTAACACTTCTTTTAACCATGACTCTCCGTCATCCTCAGGTTCTACAGATAACAATTCATGCCATGCCATTTTGACGTTGGGATCAAATTCCTTAAAGGTTTCCAGAGAGAGGGAAAAGTTCAGTGGGTCACCAAAGTTATCAGGCATTTCGTAGCGACATAAATATTTATTGTAGCCCCATATTTCTCGACCATTTATCAGCGCGTTAATATTGTTGACTGAGATAAATGCTGGATACCAATATAAATGTTCTGCTTTTAGCGTTTCGAGATTTATTTGCAGAATTGGCAACCAGATGATGACATCAGTTTCTTGCATGTATCCATAGTTACTGAAAGGCGGAACTTTTGACGCGATATTTTCAATATCCGTAAAGGTCAATAAGCACCAATCTGTTAAAGCCTTGAATACAAATTCACTACTAGAAACCGAATTAAGTGTATTATCAACATAGCTTTGGATTGTTGATTTCTTTCCTTTGACAAAAAAGCCATACATTTGCGCATTTAACATTCTGCACGGAGGTTTAGCGATTGGATTACTATAAAAATGTTGATAATCAGGCAACTCGGGATACATCTTTCACTCCTTAGAATATAATAAGTTAGTGCTTAGTGTAGTTCGCTCAAGCTGCTTTTGCGTATGTAGGTTATAAAAACTCTGCCTCTCGTTGCTCAACTTCGACATAGTTACGTGCTTCTTGCTGGCAAAAGTATTGATAATGAGAATATGCATACTCATCAAAGTTACTCGAAAGCTTATTCATAAAACCGTGTAAATATCGTGTGCGGATACAATTCAGCCCTTTTTTATCTTTTAAGAGTTCAATAACAGGCTCTACATCAAAATGAGATTCAACTTGAGCAAAAAAGATAGATACATCACAGCTAGGCTTAATATTTAAATGATGACGTATTTGGCTAGGATAAAAGGCAATAAGCTGCTCTACAGAACCAGAAGCATCTTGCTCGGATAATGCTACCCATGCGGCAGCTCCGCCTGCACTAAACCCAATAATAAGTTTTGGCTGAAGTTCAGCAATCGCAGCTGATACTTTGTCAGCATATACACGATGGCCGCATTGCACCAAAAACAGTTCGTAACAATCTGGCTCCGAGACTGTGTTTGGTTCTTCTATAAATGGGGAAAGCACCTGCACGTCACTTCCAAGCGATTTAGCAAAGTGGTCAATATGATCAGTATGACCGAAAATATCGGTAACAATTAATATAGCCATTGGTTTTCCTTATTAATAATTTATCGTTATTGGCTTATATGACTTTCCCTGCCACATGGCCTTATCTACTTATATTTGGATTAACACGCTACTCCTAAACTTACCATCAATCGCTACACAGGGTACTGATTAGCAGGCATTTACCCAAAACTAAAACCTCTCTTAAAGCTAGCACACTGCCAATCCCTGTAAACATTAAATAC
>NZ_JAKEVK010000162.1:0-11078 GCF_022398435.1 Pseudoalteromonas sp. Isolate6
CTTCCGCGTCGTGCTCTCGCTAAGGTACCTACATCCTGTAGGCAAGGAGAATTTACGCACCAATATCTGGCTATTGGAAGTGAATTCAACGCAGTCAGCGCTAAAACGGGCTGCTAGAAAGGCATTAATTATCCGCAGCTCAGGTTTATTAGTCAGTAAATTTTCCCATAACTCAAAACTGCCACTATCGCTTTAGACAAAAAACAGGGATCGGATTATTAGCTGATTGAATCGATATGCTAGAAAGCAAGTGCGAAGGTAATATCGTTGATACTGGAAAAATAGTTTCCATGATCCAACCTGTTTTGGTTTAATAAAAACTGGGTGTCGAGATATCAGTGAGGATACATGGATCAAATACTAATTATAATTGGAGTATCGATATTCGGTGCTTTGGGTTCAATTCATTTGGTGTATACGTTTTTCACTGAAAAATTTAATCCTCATGATGCTGCTGTAGTTGCCGCCATGAAAAATACGTCACCATTAATCACCAAAGAAACTACAATGTGGCGTGCTTGGATAGGCTTTAATGCTAGCCACAGCTTGGGTGCGATGTTGTTGGCTGCTATTTATATTCCATTGGCCGTTAACAACTTTGAGGTTATCAAAGGCTCTCTTTGGTTTTCACTGCTACCAATTGTTGTTGGCATATCATACTTAATCTTGGCCAGAAATTATTGGTTTAAAATCCCATTTGTTGGTGTACTTACTTCCTTGATATGTTTTCTGATCGCGGCATGGCTGATCAACACATGACAAGAGGCACTATTCGGCTCATTAGATGCGCACTTACTACACTCGCCTGTGTGGCGGGCATTAATGTTTTTAGATGAAACTTCTAAATTTAAGAAGCTGGGATAGTGCGCCACTTAAGAGCTCACTCACCTCGAACTTATTAATCCATATTGTTATCTTGGTTATTTCACCTTAGCTAAATAACTTTGAGTTATTGCAGACATTGTCTTTATGAGATGCTAACGGATAGTCATTCTATATGTTATAGGTAATAGATAGATGCAGAAACTGTGTGGTGCTGAGTAATCTGCGCTTGAGCAATAACTAACAAGTCCGCCATCCTTCCTTACGAAATATAGGGAATGTTTTGTCATGCTTACAAGTGATTTTGTCATGATAATAGGCAAAATCTCAATTTCAACTTACAGATGTAAGCCATTAATTTCGCAGTCATTTATATTAATCACTCGATAATTCGGTAAAAAAGGCGTTAAAAAGTTAGATAGAGTAATTGATCTAAACGAATTTTTATGCCGTAATGTAAGTATATTTATCTGGTCGGATGAGTTAATTATGAGCCTAAGAACGAATTTAAGAAAGATCCTCCCAAGCATTTCAATCACAGAACAAGAAGCATTAGATGCCGGTGATGTTTGGTTAGAAGGGTCAATTTATCAAGGTAAGCCTGACTTTTCAGCGCTGCGTGCTGTACCTGAAGCTAAGTTAAGCGCAGAAGAGCAAGCCTTTTTAGAAGGTCCAGTTAAAGAATTAATGGGTATGATCGATGACTCGGAAATTCAAAATGGCAAACACCTGCCAGAGCATGTGCTTGAATTTTTGAAAAAAGAGAGATTTTTCTCTTTGATCATTCCAAAAGAATACGGCGGTCTAGAGTTTAGCCCTTATGCAAACTCAACGATTGTAGGTACAATTGCGACTAAATCCTCTGCGGTAGCGGTAACGGTGATGGTTCCTAATTCACTAGGTCCGGGTGAGTTATTGTTACATTACGGTACTAAAGAGCAGCAAGCGCACTATCTTCCTCGCTTAGCAAACGGTCGTGATATTCCATGTTTCGCGTTAACAAGCCCTGAAGCCGGTTCAGATGCCGGTGGCATTCCGGACCAAGGTATTGTTAAAAAGGGCATGCACAACGGCGAAGAAGTACTTGGTCTTGAAATAACATGGGACAAACGCTACATCACACTTGCGCCGATTGCGACAGTACTCGGTTTAGCATTTAAAGTATTGGATCCTGAGGGATTACTAGGCGGTAAGAAAGAACTAGGGATCACCTGTGCGTTAATTCCACATGACCATCCGGGTGTGCAACTTGGTAATCGTCATGACCCTATGGGAATACGCTTCTATAACGGCACAACGCGTGGTGAAAAAGTTTTTATCCCAATGGACTTTATTATCGGTGGCCAGCAGAATATCGGTCGCGGCTGGCAGATGTTGGTTAGCTGCTTAGGTGCTGGACGTGGTATTTCATTACCAGCGCTAGGCGTATCAACTAGCCAAGTCGCACTGAAATCTGCATCTGAATATGCTGCGGTACGTGAGCAATTTGGCCTTTCGATCGGCCAGTTTGAAGGTATTCAAGAAAAGCTTGCGGACATTGCAGGCAAAGCATACATGCAAGAGGCAATGCGAGTGTTAACAACAGAAGGTTTAGGCATGGGCCTTAAGCCATCTGTAGTAACAGCAATCGCAAAATACCACATGACTGAAACTGGTCGCGATGTGTTGGACTCTGCAATGGATATCCTAGCGGGTAAGGCCATTCAAAACGGTCCTCAGAACACCCTTGCAAGCGGTTATGTTGCCCAACCAATAGCGATTACCGTAGAAGGTGCAAACATCCTAACGCGTAATTTGATGATCTTTGGTCAAGGTGTAATGCGCTGTCACCCATATCTACAGTCGATGGTTGAATCTATTCACAGTGAAGAGAAAGATGCCGACAGTAAATTCCGTGGTATTTTGACAAAAACAGTTAGCTATAGCGTTGCCAACAGCTTACGCGCTTTCAAATACGGCCTTATGCCTTTCACTGCTGATGCAAAGTCACCATTACCAGAAGTGCGTGCTTATGAAAAAGCCGCGCATAGATTAGCAGCGAAGCTTGCGGTATATGCAGACTTCTCACTACTTGTGCTAGGCGGAAAACTGAAGCAAGCAGAAATGCTGTCAGCACGCCTTGGTGATGTAATGAGTCACTTATATGCAGCGATGGCTTCAATCAAATACTATGAGCAGAAAGTAGCGGTAGCAGAGCGTGAGCAAGCAGCACCTTATTTCCATTATGCGACAAGGCATGCACTTATGAGTGCTGAAGAAGCGCTGCATAAGTTCTTAGACAACTTCCCGGCAAGTGGTACTCGTAAATTTATGCGTGTGATCACGATGCAGTTTAGTGGTAAACAAATGCCTAAGATTAATGATGATATGATCAGAGAGTTAGCCGCTGCAGCGCAAATGGATACACCGTTCAAAGCGCAGCTTACTCATCTTGTGAAACCGACAGCGGGTGATGGTCATGATATCAATGAGCAAGCATATAAAGCTAAGATGGGTTGTCTTGACCTGCTTGCCAAAGTTAAAAAGGCAGTTCGCAAGCGTGAGATCCAACCAGGTGTTCGTTTCGAACAAACCTTAGATAATGCACTCGTTGGTAACCTTATCAACGAGGAGGAGTACGCAAAACTGGTTGATTACAACCGCAAGCGTGAAAAAGCAATTCGAGTGGATGAGTTCGACTTCGATTTAAACTTGTTAGATGAACAAAGCGCGAAAGAAACAGTCAAGCAAGCTGTGAATGAGTAAGTTAAACAAATAACTTTTCTGTAAAAGTAAAAGCCCTTAACCATTCGGTTAAGGGCTTTTTCATGTTGGGTAAAGATAATAACACCAGCTATAATTAACGAGCACTGTAAAACGGTTTGCTTATTGTACCAATTTGCCTTAATACTCGCTCAATTTGAAGGCGCATATCTGACGCTAACAGCGTTAAAGTTTTGTTATTTAGAACAACTAAATAGCAAAACTTTTGCCTTGCCTACATGGATGTAGGTACCTTGGCGTGAGCAGGATGCGGAAGCGGTGTTATCGACAAGATTTTCTCGCCTTAAAAGAGATCTCTTAGTTATGCAAGTCGGTATTCGTGATAGTAAGTAAAGGGTTGTACTGTGTTTGAGTAACCTGAATTGGACAATAAAAAGATTGGCTTTTATTGAACAAGTCTCAGGTTAAATAACAAAAAGGTGTAACACAGTGAAAATAAGTATTCCAAGCGATGTAATTTCTGCGCCTATTTCAACACTGCAAGAGCAACAATTATGGAGCGGTTGTGGTGATATGTTATTTATCGATCACGATGCTGGAAAGCTTGCAATTAAGCGCACTAAAGTCCCCAGTGACATTGCACATCAGAGAATTGAACAATCTTCAGTGGCGCTTGCGCGTAAAGCTAAGTCTTATCAGGTAGAACGTCACTTTTACAAACACCATGCATGCGAGTTACTCTCGCCCTGCAATACACCGAGCTATTTGGGAGAAGGGGTAAATGAAGGGATGGACTACATCATCTTTAGAGACTTCTCAACTCAAGGTTTTTCGCAAACTACTAAGCCGTCCGAGTCACAAATATTAGCGGTGATAGGGTGGTTAGCTAAATTCCATGCTCACTTTTTACAAAGCCCCGCAGAGCATGTGTGGGAACAAGGAAACTATTGGCACCTAGATACACGGCCAGATGAGCTTGAGCGAATGCAGCACAGTAGTATTAAACAAGCGGCACCTCGATTACGAGATCGTATCAAAAATAGCCATTGGCATACTTGGATCCATGGCGACGCTAAACTTGCTAACTTTGCTTTCAACGGTGACCAAGCGCTAGGATTCGATTTTCAGTACGTGGGAAAGGGGATTGGTGTGTCAGATTTAATGCTGTTTATTACGTCTGTACTGGACGAAAAAGCGCAGCTCCTCCATGCCGATGAGTATCTAAAGTTGTATTTGGATATGTTGAGAATAGAATTATTGGGCAAAGCGGCCTCGATTGATATTGCTCAGATCCTTTCCGAGTGGGAATTGTTGTGGCCGGTAGTGTGGGCTGACTTTTATCGTTTTCTGTTGGGTTGGAAACCGGACCATGTAAAAATTAATGATTACATGAAATTTCAAACGGAAATTGCATTACAACAGGGATAACCAATGGCTATAGCCTTATTCAGTGCGTTAAATTGGGCTGTATTTGATTTTTTACGAAAAAGGCTAGCAAGCTATTATTCAGCCGCGCAAATGTCGGTGATATTTAGTCTCTTAGTCTTACCTGCATACATTGGTTATTGGTTGGTTGTTGACAAACAGCTCCCAAGTTCCGCTTATTTAGCGCCAGCGATAGCGAGCGGAGTTTTGGCTGCAATTGGTAGTGTAAACTTTATTCAGGCACTTGCGCTTGGACGCATGGCGGTTATCCTGCCTCTTTTATCCATCACTCCAGCACTTGCTGGCGTGTTTGCTTGGCTGCTGCTCGGAGAACCTTTAACCCTACTGCAGTCAGTGCTAATTGCTGCGATTGTCCTCGCTTCGTTTTTATTGCAAGGAGGCAGATTCTCTTTTCAAGAGCCTGGTGCAAAACAAGTTGCAATCACCTCTGTTTGCTGGGGGCTTTGTATCGTGTTCGATAAAGAGGCTTTGCAATACAGCTCGCTCTCTTTTCATGCTGGGTTTCTAACCTTTATGGTATTTTTTGTTAATCTGATCTTGCTCCGACCACAGTTTAAAAATCAAAATTTCCGCGCACATTGGTTACTCTGGGCTATTTCTTCGGTGGTATTCGCTGCTGCAGTTCTCTTTCAATTGCAGGCGTTAACGGAAATTCAGCCGGGGCTTGTTGAGGGGTTGAAAAGAGCCATTGGCATAGTCAGTGCGAGTGTGCTTGGGATGTGGTTCTTTAAAGAGGTAATTTCAACAAAAGAATGGCTTATAATCTCCGTTATTTTGTGTTGTAGTGCAATGTTGGCGTTAAATAGTGGCGCTTAAGCGCCACTTAAAACAACGCACTTATTTACATTGCGCGACTTTAGTCCAAACGTTTGAGTAGATCTCAGGGCTTGCGCCTTGTGACCAGAACGTAGCACGGTATTCAAAACCCTTGAATGAAACTCGGTCGCCAATATTGTAGAACTTAGTTGCACTCCATTCTTGGATACCATTACACCCAGCTGGTGCATCGCTAACGGTAACTGCCAGTGTCTTAGAAGCAGTTCTGTTATTTGCAGCTGTCACAGTGAGTGTCACTTGATATGTACCAGCACTAGCGTAGGTGTGTGATGGGTTAGTTTGTGAGCTTGTTGCACCGTCACCAAACTCCCACTGATAACTACCTGCTGTTGATTGGTTATTAAATGTTGCTGTGAGGCCGGACACGCTGAAGTTAAAGTTTGCATCGACTGCACCTGAAGTATCACAACCATTATTTGTTAAATAATCAACCGCCGCTTTTGCTTGTACAATACCATAGCCGTAAGACGTATCGCGGCCTGCTTGGCCTTTGTCTTTTGCTGTTGTATTCAACACTTGGCGAATCTGCTGAGCAGTACATTGCGGGAAGTGGCTCCACACTAAGGCAGCGACACCAGAGACATGCGGCGTTGCCATTGAAGTCCCGCTAATACTGCGATACGCGCCATTATTCCATGTTGAGTTTACACCAACACCTGGGCCTGCAATTTCTACTTGGCTGTTGTATTGAGAGAAAGAGGCTTTTGACTCAGAACGGTCTACTGCTGCTACAGACACGACTGCATTATACGATGCCGGGTAGCTCAACGAGCTATTACCCGCGTTGCCAGCAGCTGCAATATGTAGCATGCCGCGCTGATAACTTTGTTCAAACGCATTACGCTCTGCTGTAGAGCTGCCGCTACCACCTAAACTCATGCTGGTTACATTGGCGCCAGCCTGCTCACACTGTTCAATTGCTTTAATGAGATCGGAACCATATGCCCAGCGGCCTTGGTCATTAAACACCTTAACAATATGAAGACCTAGTTGCCCTGATGGATTTACCCCAACTACACCTGTACCATTACCACCTAAAGCGGCGATTGTGCCGGCAACGTGTGTTCCGTGGCCGTTACCATCGTTACTCCACACACCTGTGTCGTAGTTACCATAGCCGTCATTACCAGTAACGCCTGTGCTAGGTAAGTCTTGATGACCTAGCGTATAACCTGTATCCATAATACAGACTTTACGGTTGCCGCTGTAGCCATCAGATACTTGGTTAGCTTGCACCATATTAATACCGTAAGGTGTGGTTTCAGCAAGTAAATCAATTGCTGAAGTTTCTACGCTTGGCAAATAACGTTTAGGGTCAATTTCTACTTGCGCAACATTGCCGCTTGCTTGTAGCTGTTGCATTTGCGCAGAAGAAACTTCGGCGACATATGCATTAATGCTTGGCAACGTGTTGACTGCAGCACTGCCTAAGGTTGAGTAGGCTGCTTCAGACAACGCCTGCGCTTTAAACTGTGCCGTTTCTGCCTGATTTAAGCGCACTGGCAGAACATTTGGTGTTGCACTGTCTTTTAATGTGACGATAACGCGCTGTGTATCTGCGTGAGCAACTGAAAGGCTTGCACAAACGCAGGCACTGAGGGTTGAAAGCTTAAGAAGTTTTACTACTGTATTACTGTTTTTCATATTTCACCTGTTTTACATGTTGTTTACGTTTGTTACTAAAACAGGTGTTGACATCGCTGTCAATGTGCGAAGATCAAACAGGTTTAAATTGCATTATATTTCTTGGTTTTGTTTAATGCATTAATTAATCTTTCTTAAATCCTCAGTTTTTTACATTATTATTGTGATTATTTTTATTAAGTGAGTGAGTTAGTTCTGTAATGGTAAATTGCGCTGGATCGTTAATGTAACGTAAAAAGTCCAGGTGTTCAGGAAAGTTTCCATGTATGGCATGATACAAAGGTAGGGAAGCGTCATTCAACGATTCGAAAATAGATAAGGTTACGCTGTCTATTGGTGTGAAGTCTCTATGATATTGTGCTAGTCGAGCTAAGGTATAGGCCCCAAGCAACACATGCCCTCCAATCGAAACATCTAACTTAGGCGCAATACCTTCATCCCAGTTAATCCCACCTATGACGATCTTACGGTTTAATTCTTTAGCAGCGAGTAATGCGCCATAAGCAATAGGATCATTGGCAGCCCAAACTGTTGTGATTGCGGAGTCTCGCTGTAACCACGCTTTAGTGAGTCGATAAGCTTCATTCTGAGACCATTGACAATTTGCCTCTGCGATTAATTCTAGCTCTGTATGGTGCTCAAGATAAGCACGCATGCCTTTTTGTCGGTCTAATGCCGCAGTCGTCGCCACGTCACCTAGCAAAGCTAATACATGTTGCGATGGATTGGAGGACCTAAGCGCTTTTCGCGCAAGTTGACGCATTAATTTAAAACCAGCTTGGAAATTGTCTGGCTCAATGGTGCCAATAATTTGGTGTCCTGCCTTTAACAAAGCCACTTCCTCTGTTTTGGTCGGTCCATTAAGCAAGAAAATAATCTTAATGTTGGTGGCTTTAGTGTTTAACAAATAGGGAACGACACTCGACTTTTCGTTAACCAGCACAAGGTAATCAGCATCACTTTTCAAGGCTTGCTCTACGAGCGATTTCATCAAAATATGGTTGCGCTGTGCATAACTAATTTTGAGGGAAATATTCATGTTAGTAGCGGCCGCAGTCATCACGTTGCTGACGTTATACCAAAAGTCCCCAGTCGGGTTTTTTGTTGCAAAGCCGGGGTTTACAAATTGAACGTTGAATCGTTGTGCAGATAGCGCGGCCATCGGCGATAAGAGTAAAAAGATGAACAACAATTTTCGGATCATAAGTCTCTACATTTTTTGATATTCAAAAAGTGTGCTGCTAAATACGCTACAAGTATAGTTTACGCTAGAATTGTAGTGTTATCTGCCTGTGTTTTGAATGCTATTCAGGGTAAGCATATTTTTCATAGCATTGAATTTAGCTCATGCGTTAATTGCTTTATACTAGCGGGCAAAGAGTAAGGGGACTTTGATGAGAAAAATCGTATTTATATTCGTGTTGTTGTTTTCGATGTCAGGGGTTGCGCATGAGTCAAGTGAACTGAATAAAACCATGAAGGAAATGGGGCATATTTATAAGCAGGCTATGGCAGCGCAATCAGCTCATGAAATGCAAGCGCACTTAACTGAGCTAACGACACTCGTTAATGAAAGCAAGCAATTTCAGTTTAAGCAAGAGGTGTCTGCCGAGTCAGTTGAGGGCTTGAATAAAGTACTCGAAACCATTACTAAAGCGAGCCAAGAAGTAGACTCAGGAAAAGTTGAAAAAGCCCGTGAAATGCTATTAAAAATTGATAAGTTGAGAAAGCAATACCACAAACTACACGAGCCGCCGAGCTTTTGGGAATTATTATTCGGTAGTTAACCTGAGATTCGAATAGTTATCCTATCGCTGTGGTTATTTCTTGTTCTATCACAACAGCTTGGCTTATCGATCTTGGCTTTAGTTGAGCATGACAAAATACTAGCGAGCCGTGGCTTTATCTCTCAGGCTCGTTAGTCCTCCATAAGATCCAAAAGCGATGAAATAGCCTTATCCTTTTCTGCACTTATTAGAAATTACGCAAAAATCTACTCAAAAGAAGTTGCATTATCAATTGGAACGATCCAGTATGTTTGTTTTTAATCTGGGAAATTTCAATGAAAACCTCCTCATTAGCCAGTCTAATTTTACTTTCATTTTGTAGCTCCTCATTAGCGAATGCCAATGCGCTCTACGACATCACCGAACGCGATACATTCTCTGTAACGAGTGACGTAAAGGAGCAGATCCAAGGTGAGGGGATAGAGCAATTAGTTGATAGGTCACAAAAAAGCAAATTCTTATCTAAGCAATCCAGCGCTGAGATTGTATTTGATCTGAAAGACGTAAAAGCGCTCAGACAATATAGTCTCACCTCAGCCCAAGATGCACCCGCCCGAGACCCAAAGCATTGGACTGTAGCCGTATCTATAGATGGCAAGGCGTGGCAAGAGGTTGATAAGCGCAACAATATGGTATTTTCAAGACGGGGTGAAACGCTCGCTTTTGACCTACCCAAAACAACGGATGCGAGGTACGTGCGCTTTACTGTAGCACAAGAAGGTAAAACACAGTGGGGCGACCGCTTTTTGCAAATCGCTGATCTGGCGCTCTATGCACAAACAAACTTACCGCTGGCAAATTTTACTGCAGATAAAACCGTCGCCAAGCTTAATGAGCCAATTTCTCTGCAGTCGATATCTGCAAACTCACCTACAGGGCTGAGTTGGAAGGTTGAGGGCAAAACGATGCTGCCAACCACAAAAAGTGTTGAAGTAGTTTATGACAAGCCAGGTAACTACGATGTTACTCTAATGACTAAAAATGCGCATGGCTCCGACCTTAAAACCCGAGCAAACTATCTAAAAATATACGATCCAGCTCAACCATGGAAAGGCTTTGAGCCGCCAAAGGTCAAAGTGGTTATCGAAGATACTGAGTCGGCAGGGTCGAAACGTCTGCAAGCACTATTTCCTGATATAGCCAGTACGGTGGATGACGTAACTCGCCAACTGGCTCCAAGGTTGTACAAACACTTTGCAGAGCTGCCAGAGTTTGAGCAAGTCACATTTAGGCTGAAGTGGATGGACACAATAGCGTATCGCTCTGGAGACGAAACAAATATGGAAATTGTGTTTAGCTCAAAGTACATCACCGAAAAACTGGCTGCACAACCAGATGAGCAAGTGGAATACGAACTCCTTGGTGTGCTCTGGCACGAACTTACCCATGGATATCAGCTATTTCCAAAAGAGAGAAGTTATTCTGAGCCCGATGTACATGCATTTATTGAAGGAATGGCGGATCTCATTCGCATTCAAGCGGGATACCATAAAACCCGTTCACCTAAGCCGTCGGATTCTTGGGTTGGTGGATACACAAATACCGGGTTCTTTCTCGCATGGCTCGCTGAGTCACATCCAGATTTTGCCTATCGTTTTAATCAAACTGCGGTAGAAATAGAGGATTGGTCATTTGAAAATGCAATAAAGTCAGTTACAGGAGAGTCTCTTGATGAGCTCTGGTCTCGCTATCAAAGTGAGCTAACTGCTAAGAAATTGCAGTGAATCAGTAAGGACTAAATAATTACAGTTTGTCATCACTGTGCTGTAAATGTACATAATTTGTTGACAGACTTGTTTTATTGCTCATAATTGGAACGTTCCTTTTTCGGTTTCTTCC
>NZ_JAKEVK010000163.1:0-11021 GCF_022398435.1 Pseudoalteromonas sp. Isolate6
ATTATGAGTCTAATCAACTTGATTATTCATTCAGCGTCCATATAACTATTTTTATTTTTGTCGGCTTAAAAGGCAGTCTCATGGCAGTAAACGAGTTTTCTCAACTAAAAGAATATTTAGATACCCAAATTTTAGGACAAAGTGCACTGACCGAATCCTTGCTTATCGCACTTTTAGCAGATGGACACTTATTGGTTGAAGGCCCTCCAGGTCTTGCTAAGACCCGTGCGGTAAATGCACTAGCTAAAGGTATTGAAGGCAGTTTTCAACGCGTCCAGTTTACCCCTGATTTATTACCTTCCGATGTAACTGGTACAGATATCTATCGCCAACAAACCAACGAATTTGTGTTTGAGAAAGGGCCGCTTTTTCATCATTTGATTTTGGCTGACGAAATCAACCGAGCGCCAGCCAAAGTGCAATCAGCGCTACTAGAAGCAATGGCTGAGCGCCAAATAACCGTTGGCAAAACAACGTATCCATTGCCTGAGCTATTTATGGTAATGGCGACGCAAAACCCGCTTGAGCAAGAAGGTACATATCCGTTACCTGAAGCGCAGCTCGACCGCTTTTTACTCCATTTGAATATTGATTATCCGGACGCAGAAACCGAGGTCGATATTTTGCGTCTCACCCGTGGCGAGGCGTTGGAGGAGTATCAAGCAACCTTCACACCTATTAGTCAAGCAACCCTATTTGAGGCCCGTAAAACCGTACTAAGCATGCATCTTGCCGAGCCGCTGGAGCAATATCTTGTGCAATTGATTATTGCGACCAGACAGCCACAACGCTTTGATGCAACGCTTGCAAGCTGGATTGATTATGGCGCGAGTCCTCGAGCTACAATTGCGCTTGATAAATGTTCTCGTGCTCATGCTTGGCTACAAGGCAGAGACTTTGTCACACCAGAAGATATTCAAGCTGTGGTGCATAACGTGCTACGCCACCGTATCGTGCTGAGTTATGAAGCACAGGCGGATGGGGTCACCAAAGATCAGGTGATCAGTAAGATTTTAGAATTGGTTGCTGTTCCATAATACTATGAACGACATCAAGCAGTTTAATTCAGCCAGCTGGTTTAATGAAAGCCATAGTAATGGTGTCGAACTCGGCCTGAAAGAGCTACTTTTTTATAAGTCAAAGGCGCATTTACTTTCGCTCAAACCGAGAGGAAAAGTGAAAAGTGCTCAATCAGGGCAATACCTTGCACCGCACAAAGGTCGAGGTATGGAGTTTGCTGAAGTCAGACAATACCAATATGGTGATGATATTCGTGCGATTGACTGGCGAGTTACCGCACGTACCGGTGAAGCACACACGAAACTCTTTCAAGAAGAGAAAGAGCGACCCGTTTTTGTATTTTGTGACTTTTCCTCAAGCATGCTATTTGGTTCAAAGCTGTTACTTAAGTCGGTGCTTGCGGCGCACTTAGGCATTTTGGTGTCTTGGGCTGCATGCCAACGCGGCGACCGTGTTGGTGGTGTGGTGTTTAATGACAGTAATCACCACGAGCTCAAGCCGATTGCTCGCGACCGTGGAGTGCTTGCGCTAGCTCATCAGTTTTGTGCCCTGCACGAACAAGCATTAATTCAAAAAGAAACTCCCCCCTCGGGGGATCGTTTCAATGAGAATTTAAAACGACTTGTTCATCTGGCAAAACCCGGCAGCCTGATTTATCTCATTTCTGACTTTACGGAGTTGAATGACGAAAGCTTTAAATTACTAGAGCGTGCCACCCGCCATAACGAAGTAATTGGTTGTATGGTGAGCGATCCTTTTGAGCATCATCTTCCTGAATACAGCCAAGCGATTGAGGTCTCAGCTGGCGAACAAAACTGGACATTGCCCTTGATGGACAAGCAATTTAGAGACAAATTCTCGCAAAATGCGTCTGACTTTTTCAATCGAAGATTGGCGCTTCTCAAGCGCTCTGGTATGTCGTTACAAAAGTACGACGCGTCATTACCAATCGAATTACAAATCATGAGGGGTTAAATGCAAGTCAATCCACTCGACCAGCTTAATGACGTGGTCATCCCTCAAAGCGTGAGCTGGTGGCCACTTTCTTATCCAATGTGGGGAGCCATTTGTGTTCTACTCACAATATTTGGGGCTACGTGTTGGCTATTATATCGTCGCCAGCAATTTTTAAAGGCAAAAAAGGAAGCCGTAAAACTGAGTCATTTGCAGGATAATGCCCAAGCATTACACACCATACTCAAACGTTTAGTAAAACATTATTATGGTGATACCGCTGCGAGTAGATCGGGCCAAGAATGGTTATCGCTGCAAGCAAGACTCACACGCGTTGAACTCACTCAACAAGAGCTCGACTCGTTATATGCACCGACTCAAGACCCCGCACTCAGCGATAAACTATGTCGTGCGATTAATACCTTCAAAGTGAAGGAGCGTCTCGATGTTTGAGTTTAGTTGGCCCCTTGCCTTCTTATTGTTACCTCTGCCTTGGCTAATTGCGAAGTTTAAACCGAGTATCGCGCAGACCAACATCAATATTCGTATGCCAAGTGCCGCAAAGTTACAACTCGCGAGCACAACTCAACTCAATAAGCGCGCAAAAGTAAGCCTAGTGGAAACACTCATCTGGCTGTTACTGGTAACCGCAGCGGCAAACCCAACTTGGCTTGACGACCCAATCGTTGTGCCAAATGAGGGACGCGATATTATGCTTGCTGTTGACTTGTCGGCTTCAATGACAGAGCAAGATATGGAATATCAAGGTCGCTTAGTGGACAGATTGTCTGTCGTCAAAGCCGTTGTTAGCGACTTTATCGAAGCACGCCAAGGAGATCGTCTGGGACTTATTCTTTTTGGTGACACCGCGTTTTTGCAAACGCCACTCACCCGAGATTTAGCGACGGTTAGCCAAATGCTTAGTGAGGCACAAATTGGTTTAGTTGGACGCGCCACAGCGATTGGCGATGCTATTGGTTTGTCGGTAAAGCGTTTTGGTGAACGTGAACAAAGTAACAAAATCTTGATTTTGCTGACCGATGGTCAAAACACCGCTGGCAACCTTCAACCAGAAGAAGCACTGATCTTAGCCCGAGAAGAAGGCATAAAGATTTATACCGTTGGTGTTGGCTCAGATGGTAGACGCGGTTTTGGTTTATTTGGTTTTAATTCTATGGCTGGTAGTAGTATAGACGAGAAAACGTTGCAACATATCGCCAAAGAAACTGGTGGGCAATATTTTCGCGCAAAAGACGTGGAAGGCCTACAAAAGATCTACGCTATGCTCGATGAGCTAGAGCCGATTAGTGATGAAACACAGACTTTCCGTCCTAAGATTTCACTGTTTTATATTCCTCTCCTCGCGATACTCGGCTTGCTCTTTGTGGCTCAGCTCGGTGTTGTACTAAGAACAAAATTAAGAGGGTAAATAATATGATGGAATTTGAATTTATTCGCCCACATCTGCTATGGTTGCTTATTCCTTGGGTGATATACAGTGCGTTGCAATGGTCTAAAAAGTCCAATCAAAAATCAGCGCAACTTATCGCACCGCACCTGATGAAGGTGGTGATGGGAGCCGGTGGTCAAAAACACCAAAAACAAAGTAACTCTTGGCTTGGTATTGTGTTCTTTTTGTTGGCCATTATTGCAGTTGCGGGACCAAGTATTGAAAAACAAGAAGTACCGGTATTTAAAACTCAGGCACCTAGAGTGTTAGTGCTGGATATGTCTTATTCTATGTATTCAACCGATCTCACGCCAAACCGCTTAACGCAAGCGAGATTTAAAACTTTAGACATGCTAAAGCTATTTAAAGAAGGCGAAACGGGTTTAGTCGCCTATGCAGGCGATGCTTTTACCGTGTCGCCCCTCACAACTGATGTCACCACTCTTGAGAATTTGATCCCGAGCCTTCGTCCAGAGATCATGCCCTCAAAAGGCTCTAATGTGTATGCCGGCATCGAAGAAGCCGTTAGCTTGTTAACAGGTGCAAGTGCAACCTATGGTGACATTATTTTGGTAACCGATGGACTTGAACAAGAAGACGCAGAAGATGTACAAAAGCTTCTTTCTGACAGCCCATTTAAGCTGAGTATCTATGCCTTAGGTACGGCGCAAGGCGCACCAATCAAATTACCTGAAGGCGGCTTTTTAAAAGACCAATATGGCCAGATAGTCGTGCCCAAGTTATTCCCAACTCGACTTGAAAAACTCGCTAGAGTAAAAGGTGGAAAATTTGCCAGCTATACTGCTGACAGCAGTGACATAGAGACATTTAAACCTAATTTGGGTGCAAATACATCGGTGCTTAAACGCGACCAAGAAAGTGCTAAGTGGCGAGTAGATGCGGGAATATATCTGTTGATTGTACTTATTCCACTCGCACTGCTATTGGTTCGAAATCACGCAGTTATACTCAGTGCTTTGGTTGTTTTTGCGATGTTGCCGCAGCAAAAAGCGCTGGCAAATGAATGGACGCAGTGGTTTAAAAATAGCGACCAAAACGCGCTGCAGGCCTACCAAAATGAAGCGTTTGATGAGGCCGCGCTTGCCGATAATCCGGTACTAAAAGGCGCAGCCCTTTATAAAGCCGGAGATTACGAAGGAGCGGTAGAAACACTCGAACAAACAAGCTCAGCAGAAGGCCAATACAATTTGGGCAATGCGCTAGCACGGCTTGGTAAGTTAGACGACGCGATTTCTGCCTACGAAAAAGCCTTGTCCTTAGATCCTGATTTTACGCAAGCGAAGGATAATAAAGCGTTAGTCGAAGCGTTAAAGGACCAGCAAGAGCAGCAAGACCAACAAGGTCAGCAGGACCAACAAGGTCAGCAGGACCAACAAGGTCAGCAGGACCAACAAGGTCAGCAGGACCAACAAGGTCAGCAGGACCAACAAGGTCAGCAGGACCAACAAAGTCAGCAGGACCAACAAGGTCAGCAAGACCAACAAGGTCAGCAAGACCAACAAGGTCAGGAGAATCAGCAAGGTCAGCAGGACCAACAAAGTCAGCAAGACCAACAAGGTCAGCAAGACCAACAGAATCCTCAAGCAGGAAGTGGGTCAGAACAAAACAACAACGAGCCTGAGCTAGATGCTGCCCGCCAAGACCAGCAAGCAGCTGACGAACAAACTCAAGAGCAAAAACAACAGCAAGCACAAGCCGTACCTAAGCCCGATCCCGAGCAATCACCGCTGGATGAAGAAAAGGCACAGGCTACAATGATGCAAGATAGTCGGCCACTTACCCCTGAAGAAATTGAGAAAGCGCAACAGCTTAATCAACTGCTTAGAAAAGTACCTGATGATCCGGCCATATTATTGAGAAATAAAATGCAACTAGAAGCACAACAACGCAAACAAAGACGTCTACCAAGAGGAGCTGAAAAATCATGGTAAAACGCATTCTATTTTTTCTGTCTTTGTTGATATTAAGCCACGCCTCGTTGGCACTGGAAAATCTCACAGCCAGCGTAGACAAAAACCCAGTGCTCGCAGGTGAATACTTCACGTTGTCGATTATCGCTGAAGGCAAAGTCAAAGGTACTATTCCTGACGTTTCTGTGCTTAGTAACGACTTTATCACCAGCCCCGTGAATACCAGCTCTAGAACCAGTATCATTAATGGTAGCGTTTCAAGCTCTACCACCTGGCAAATGCAGCTCGTTGCTCGCACCCCGGGTACTTACACCATTCCCGCGTTAGAGGTAGATGGTGAAACGACCCAGCCTATCGAAATAAAAGTTGTTGCTCGTGATGATGAGCAGCAAAGTGAAGATATATTCGTAAAAACCGAACTCAAGACAAAAAACCTCTATGTTCAACAGGCAGCGCTTTATACCGTTAAACTCTATGTAGGAAAAGAACTACTAGATGGCCAACTAAGTGCTCCTGTTTCAGATGGAGCCAACTTCACACAATTGGGCAAAGCCAATGAAGAATACGAAGTGATTGACGGCCGACGCTACATGGTGCTCACTCGCGAATATATGATCCAACCACAAAAAAGTGGTGACTTCAGCATAGAGCCGCCGATCTTCAATGGTCAGATCAGAGATGGCTATCGTAGAATGGCGACTTCTGCGGTTGGCAATACCATTGACTTTTCAGTATCTCCAATCCCAGCTAACGCTGCTGATAACTGGCTACCCAGTGAATACTTGAATTTTTCTGAAGAATGGCAGCCCAAAGATACCGAGTTTATGGTTGGAACACCCATCACGAGAACACTAACACTCACTGCTGTAGGTGTTACTAAAGAGCAGCTTCCTGACATTCAACTCGAAGACGTTAATGGCTTTAGAATTTATCCAGACGCGTCTGAACGTAAGCAAATTACCCGAGATGGAAAAGTCATCTCACAGTTAACCATTTCTTTTGCTTACCTACCGCAACTCGCCGGTGATTTTACTCTGCCCGAAGTAAAACTACCTTGGTTTAACACCATCACTAAACGTGAAGAATTTGCGACATTACCAAGTAAGTCTGTCAGTGTGACTCCTGATCCAAATCAGCCAGTCATACCACAGACCGCTCCAATCGCGCAGTCACTTTCAAGCCCGAGCATAACCCCGTCAACGGCTACGCAAACGAAGGTGATCACTGAGCAAATTATCCCGCTGTGGATGTGGGCAATCGCCGCTTTTGGATACGCACTATGGCTTATCACATTACTAGTATGGCGTCTCAAAGCAAAATCGGCCATCGGCCCCAAAGCAAATACAGTCACAGATGAAAATCCAGCACCTTTTCTTTCGTTTGAAGAAGCAGTCAAACAGAATAACCCTGCAGCCTTTTATCAGGCACTACTGCGCTACACCAAACAACAAAATATCACCATGACACAATGGCTAGCACTTCAGTCCAGCTCATTGCGAGCGCAGGTACAAACGCTACAAAGCTCGCTGTATGGAGGCAATAGCGCAAAAGTAGACCTGTCTCAATTATACGGTGAAATTAAAACCAGCGTGAAAAGCACGGTTCACACTAATAAAAGTCAAAATTTAAGCAGTCTATACCAATAAGCGCCTCAGGGCGCTTTTTTATTGCAAGACGAACTAGATTTGTTAGTAAATAATTAACAGATCAATTATGCTTGGTGTGAAGATACACTTCCAAAATCAACTAAAATAAAATGAGTTTTTGTTGAAATAAACCTGCAAAAAGATAGGTCTCATAGATATGGCCAGTAAACAACATCACTACGAGTCACTGGTTCGGATGTACCACAAAGAGCTATATAAGTTCGCTTATTGGTTGTCTGGCGATCCGACAATAGCAGAAGACTTAGTACAAGAAACTTTTTTGCGGGCTTGGCGCGCACTTGATTCATTACAAGATGAAAATGCAGCAAAGCCTTGGTTATTAACTATTTTAAGACGAGAAAATGCACGTCGTTTTGAGCGCAAGCAATTTGACTATGCGGAGGTTGAACAAGATACGCTGGTCGACGATACCAGTTCGGCTTTGGATGATGCAATGGAACAAACCGTTGTGCAACGACAAATAGCCAACTTAGCACCAGAATATCGTGAACCTCTGCTACTGCAAGTGGTTATGGGATGCTCTGGTGATGAAATCGCCGATATACTTGAGCTGAATAAAAACACGGTGATGACGAGATTATACCGTGCTCGCAACCAGCTGAAAGACGCTTTAACGACTGAATATGAACCAATAAAGGGGGCATCAAACTGATGGATGAACTCGAATTTCGACGCCGCCTCGTTGCTGATCCTCATGATGAAGAGGTCAAAAAACAGGCCGAACAGCAACCTGAGTTGCAAGCACTAGTCGAAGAAATGCAAGATTTCGACGATTTCTTAGGAAAATCACTCGATATTGATGTGCCTGAGGGGTTGGCTGAAAAGATTATTGCAAAACAAAAGGAGCTTGATACGGAAGAGAAAAATGTGGTGAAAATGTCTTGGTTTAGACGCGCAACCGCACCATTTGCAATTGCAGCCAGTGTATTTTTTGCCGCCGTAGTATTTTACTTTGGTGGTTTTGGGCACCCTGTCGACACCGGTGAGCATGCGCTTGCTCATGTGTATTACGAAGAAAACGCACTGCAAAAGCAAGAAACGGTTTCACTGCAAACTGTTAATGAAAAGCTCGCAATGTTTGGAGGTAAGTTCGATAACTTGCCGGGTAAAGTGGTTTACGCGACATTTTGTAATTTTAAAGGCCAAAAAAGCCTTCACCTTGTTATGCAATCCGAATTTGGTCCACTCACGGTTTTTGTCGTGCCAGCAGGCCAACATAGCACGATTGACGGTAAAGATAGCTTTGGTGATAATCGCTTTGAGGGCTTAATTGCTCATGATGGTAAAGCCAACACCATACTGGTGGCAAATCGGGGTACGCCGATTGAAACCTTCCAATCAGAAGTAACAAGCTCACTACGCTGGTTATAATACTACCGCCCCACTCTTTGGGGCGGTGTCTCAATATCCTTACTAAACTTCCTAAAATACAAATTTAATTGAGGTATATACCTATTTAAATAGCCATGTTAGTTCTTTACAATGGCGGCAGTTATTTTGGTATATAGGAACTTTATGAAACATTTCATTGTGTTACTTTCCCTTGTGTCTTTTTTGTTTACAGCCAGTTTTAATGCTGAAGCGAGAAAGAAATTTGGTAGTAAAAGCTCAGGCAAAACACACCAAACACAAAAGGCTCAACAAAAGCAAAAAACTGATACCCAAGCGTTAAATGCAAAATCTACAACAAAGCCTAAATCGAGTAAAAAAGGTATTATGGCTGGCGTACTTGGGGGCTTATTAGCCGGTGGCTTAATTGCAGCTATGCTTGGCGATGACTTCGAGGGATTTCAGTTCCTTGAAATGATTTTGCTTGCCGCTGCTGCCTTTTTAATTTTCAAATTAGTTAAGGGCATGCTTGCTAGAAAACAACAGCCAAGTTATGCAGGCGCACCGCCTATGGGTGGCTACAACAATACGCCACCACCGCAGCAATTTCAAAGCCAAGGACCAATTAGCGGTGGTTTTGGCGCAAGTAGCGTGCCTATGAATCTACCTAGAGATTTTGATATCAACGGCTTTTTACAAGGCGCTAGACAGCATTATCAAACCATCCAAACCGCTTGGAATAACAACGACTTTTCGACAGTTTCTGAATACTTAAGTCCAGAGTTGGTTGAAGAGTTCAAACGTGAGCGAGAGCAGCAAGGCGACGTTAATACTGAAGTGATGTTTGTTGACGCTGAGTTAGTCCGAGCAGATACACGCCCTGACGTTTGGGAAGTTAGTATTAAGTTTACTGGCAAATATCGTGACCTAGGCGACATGCAAGAAGAACCTATCCACGAAATATGGCACTTAGAGCGTAAAACAACGGGTGAAGCACCTTGGCTAATCGTTGGCGTTGAAGACCTAGCAGCCTAACATATAAAGCACTACTGCGGCTCAGATACTCACGGCGCTGCGGTAGTGCTTATTTGACCAAAACAGAGAAAATGAGTAAGAGACAAAGTTTAATTAATAAAATCAATTAGTTAACCAGCGTAATTATTCAGACCATACCGCGCTCTGTGCAACGAATGTCATTGCTTATTTGGCTAAATTTAGGTGTAATAGCAGAATAATAAGCGCTGAGCAACGAAGGGAACACTTCAATAATAATAGGTTGGTGCCCCTAAAAAGCATATTCCTATCACATAAGTAATACCAACTTTGACACACCAAGCAAGTTGCGCCTCAGTCTAACAAGCGATTATGCAAAACAAACTGCGTATCGCATAAATACTAAAATGTTAAATGTAAAGGAGTACTCATTGTGCATGCCTTCATCTACTTGCCTTTTTTTGCAGCGCTATCATGTTTGTTTTTTCGAACTTTCCATTTAAGAAAAATAAAAGCACATGTACAGAATGTTTATCCAGATGAATGGAATAAATTGTGTAACAACAGAATGGGAATGAATATTACAACGATATCTTTTGCAAACCTTGAAGAATCAATGAAAAATGGATTTCTATCAAAACAAAAAGATCCTCTTATCCAAAATTTTCATCGCAAAGATAAATTGATGATAACATCTATGTTTGTTTTCACCATTTTGCAATTAGGTTTGGCATTCTACAATTAGATTGCGAATATCAAGCTACTGCTCACGTAACGCTTTGCTCGATAACGCTTCACTTTTTAGCCAAACAATACTTAGCTCCCTATGTGGGAGTTATAATTCTAAGGGAAGAATATGCGGAAATTGATAAGCTCTGGTTCACATTTGGAGGAACCAATAGGATTCTCTCGTGCGAGTCGAATAGGTAAAAATATAGCGGTAGCGGGCACAGCTCCAATAGACAATGGTCAAACCGTATTTATTGGAAATGTGTATGAGCAAACGAAATATTGTTTGGAAATTTCATTAAAAGCGATTGAAGAAGCAGGTGGCAGTATTGAAGATGTTATCCGTACTAGGATTATGTTGACCAATATCAAAGAGTGGGAGCAAGCAGCCAAAGCTCATGGTGAGTTGTTCTCGACTCAACGTCCAGCTTGTACGTTTGTCGAGGTCAAGGGTTTTATTGACCCTGAGTGGTTGGTAGAGACTGAAGTCGATGCGGTGCTATCCGAGGCATGACAAGAGACAAGGGATAGTCGACCTTATCATTGTAGAGTATCGGGTTTGCTGTCCTCGATACAAATTTTTACGCCCTCCCATGAGCGTCGACAGGCTTATCGATATTTGCCCAAGGCAAAGTATGCAATAGATGAGTCACTTCCAGCATCACACTAATAACCTGACGTCATCAATCAGCATGAAAAGGCCAATAGGAGCTTATAACAGCTTGCTTAAGTGAGGAGCAGGCTTAAATTTTCAAACCTGCAATAATACCAATTGAATTAATTCTCTAATCAATTTGAAGGGTGAAATAGCATATTAGCTTCGTTAAAAATTTCTCATTTAGAACAACTAAATAGCAAAATTTTTGCCTTGCCTATATGGATATAGGTACCTTAGCGGTAGCAGGACGCGAGAGCGGTGCTACTAAAGCTATTTCCCCGCTTCAAGAT
>NZ_JAKEVK010000164.1:0-11011 GCF_022398435.1 Pseudoalteromonas sp. Isolate6
ATAGTGTATCTTGAGTAGAAGCTCAGAGTACTCGATACCAAATTGGAGTTGGTTGCTCCGAGCTTTAGTGATTTATTCTTTCAAAGGCAAAACGATGGTGAATTGACAGCCTTCATTAAGTGCGCTTGCTACACTGATCCGTCCTTTTAGTATTTTGATCAGCTCACTGGTAATAGCGAGACCAAGGCCTGCATTATGTTTACGATTACTATTACTATTTTTGGCTTGAAAACTCGCATCAAAGATATGTTGTAGGTCTGACGCACTGATACCAATACCTGTATCATTTACTTTGATATATGCATAACCCTCACACTCTTCTAGTACTAAACTAATTTCTCCACCAGCTTCAGTGTGTCTAATGGCGTTATCTATTAAGTTTGACAGCACTCTATCTAGTTTTCCTATGTCACTGACAATCACCAAAGTACTTTGAGGTGGGGATACGACTATCTGTAATTGGTTGGCTTCAGCCCTTAACTTGAATTTTGCTGCGACGTCATACATTAACTCCAGCAGGTTAAAGGGCTCAACATGGAGTTTGGTATGTCCGGCTTCTAAGTGAGCTAGCTCAAAAATTTGTGCGATAAGATGATTCAGTTGATTTATATTTTTGCTGGCAATTTCGATGTGTGGAACGATATTTTTGTCACTCGTTTGTTTTTCTATTAGTTCTATGTAACCTTTCAGTGAAGCAAGTGGTGTGCGAAGATCGTGGCTTAGTTGGGAAAGTAACTCTCTACGTTGTTCATCTTTGAGGTTAAGTGTTGCTAATTGCTGCTGAATTTTATCCAGCATAGCATTGACGCTGCGACCTAGCTGATGTATCTCATCATGCTCCTCGGGCCAGTTTATTTGCGCATCTTGACTTATATTAAACTGGTTTTGACTGACTTGGTCTATATATTGAGTCAATCTAGACACTGGTTTGGTGATTTTATTTAGCAGCAACAGAACGACAATCAGTAGAAAGAATAAAGTGCCGAGTAACCAGCTAACCCCAAGCATTACCTTATCTGAATTTTTTAGTTGCTCAATAATGCTATCGTATTTTGAGGAGCCAATTATGATATATAGATAACCCTGTAAAATGTCTTGATTAAATACGGGAGCAACAGAGAAAATTTTACTGCCATTCACACTTCTCGGATCATCACCAAATACAGGAAGTTGGCTATTGCTTTTTAGGAGCCTTTGTAACGGGGTAATGTCAATATACTGGCGTTTAACCTCTCCTGGAGTTGCAGAGTAAGTTAGTAGCTTCCCTTCAGGGGAGACGAAATAAAACTCGAATGAAGGACCCAAGATCATCAAGGTGTGAAACAAATTACTCAAGCCATCATAGTCATACACTCCCTTTTTTATCAGAGGATTATCGTCAACAAGGTGGGTTGCGAGTGCAAGGTGTAATTGTTGCTCAGCTTGAGATTTAGAAACTTGAGATAACGCTTGAGTCCACCACACAAAAATTGCTGCGATGACGACGAAAGTGACAAATAAGGTAAGTGCAAGCTTTTTGTAAAGTGAGAGCTTCATAGGCTTTGTCCGCTAAGAGAGGCTGAATTTAATTTATAACCAACACCCCATACTGTTTCTATCACCGTATTATTTGAAATTGCTTCAAGCTTAGCCCTCAGACGATTAATATGGGAATTAACGGTATGCTCGTAACCTGAGTGTTGGTAGCCCCATACTGATTCTAATAGCTGAGTTCGTGAAAATACGTGATTTGGGTGTTTAGCAAAAAACTGCAGCAGCTCAAACTCGGTTGCGGTGAGGTCTAACCTAACATTAGCCAACGAAATTTCATGACAACAGGCATCTATAATAAGGTTCCCAACTTCAATTTTATCACTGGGGGAGTCTGCACTTTCGGTTTGTATTGACTGCTTAAGTTGCCTGACATGGCGTAGCTGTGCTTTTACTCTCGCTTGCAACTCTCTCGTATTGAAAGGCTTACATATATAGTCATCTGCACCGACTTCCAGCCCGATGATCCTATCGACCTCGCTACTTTTCGAGGTGACGATGATTATACTACTCATAGGGTAAAGCGCCTTAAGCTCTCGACAGAGGGTTAGTCCATCCATATTGGGTAGCATTAAATCCAGTAAAATCACGGCAAAATCGTTTGCTTTAGCAACCGTTAATACTTGGCTGCCGTCGGCAACATGCGTTACCGTTAAAGCTAACTCCTCTAAATGCACTTGGAGCAATCTCGCTATGTCTAGGTCATCTTCAACTAGCAACACGTTTTCTAACATAAATAGCCCTTTATGAAAGCGCAAACGCCTATGGCAGGCGTTTGCGCATAGGCTATTTAACTCTCTCGATAGTGACTGCAAGCAGCGGGTTATCAAATTTATGGATACTAGTGAGCGTTGAACTTTGGAGTCCATCATCACTACCAACCACACCACTGTGCATCGATACTACATTGTGATTATCGTTGCGCTCTGCGTTAAAGCCTTCACCACTATCTGCTGGACCGGGTATGGTTCCCATGGCTTCGCTATTCAGCTCAGTGCCAGCATCGTAAGCAATCGTTCGATACATTTGTATCTCGCCTACGGCCAGTGCAGAGACGTCTATAGCATTTAGACCGGAGAATCCATCATTGGTATTCACCATCATGGTTAATAGCGATAATTTTAGCTCAGAAAGGTCTGTAGTTTTGATGGAGAGGTTAGTTTCTGCACCGGGGCCCAAAGGTCCATCCGTTGAGACGGATGCTAGTGTCATCTCGTCGGCTATGACGTCATTGTTATTTCCCCCCTCTGCAAGTTGTTCTAAAGCTTCACTTGCAGGCATGCCAACAGTAAAGTAATGGCCAGACTGATGAAGCAACACTGCAATTGGTGACATTGGCTGTGCATATGTAAGGTTCGTGATAGTGATGGCAAACTCATACTCAACTGGTTCTGGCTCAACCGGAGGCTCTGGCATCACCATATTATTGTCATTGTCTCCACATGCACTGAGCAGGAGCACAGACATGGCAATTAATGCTAATTTCGCTTTCATAGCTCCCCCTTATTTTACGGTTATTGTTACTTTAGCTACGGGATTTAACCAACGGTGCACGGTGTTATGCAGATCGCTATTACCGCCGACTTGCTCGTCGTCACCTACGTTGCCTCTGTGAATATGGACCATGGTGTTTTCTTCACTTGCTGTGACGCCAGCACCTTGAGTTCCAGGAGCCACACCTGGCGATGCTGGGATCCCTAAAATACCGGGTGCACCAGAGCCTTCGACAACCAGTTCATTATTCGCTTCAGTACCCGCATCATATGCATTAAGGTAAACTTCATAGGTGCCGGCAGCGCTTGGAATAGGCCAAGCATTTAATCCTACAAATCCATCATTGGTAGGAAGTAGCATCGCCACAATTGAAAGGTGCGTATTTCCTTCACTAGTGGCTATCATGGTCATTGTAGAACTTGCGGGTGCAAGTAGCCCCTCAGCTGGGTTTGCGACCATGTTGGCGTTTGAGCTTTCGAGGATTTGCCCTAAAGCTGAAATGTCTCCGCCTTCGGCCATAGCTTGCAATGCTTCGGAAGCTTGCTCACCAAGTTTAAAAAGAGCGGTATCTTGATTATGAGCAGCCACCAGTAAAGGCGTATAGTAAATACCGTGAGTGAGGTTAGTGATTTTTACTTCAAGGTCTTGTGCCAGCGCAGCGCTTGATAAACACGTTGCGACTAGGGTGGTCAGGATTTTTGCTTTCATGATGTACTCTTCTTATTAGGGTTAACAGTCTCCTTATCATGGCCGCAAGATATTGAGATAGGCTCACGGAGTTATCACGTTTTTATCACAAAAGCGTAGAATACTTATCACATGGCTCAGATCAGCGGAGCTTAGTTTAACTTGAAATACGCCGGAACGGTTCTAATCGGTCGAGAACTATCAATTCGTTCTGCAAGGTAGGGATAATGAGGAGTAAAAAACTCCTCATTACTAGAGAGGCGGGTTAGGGCTTATCGAAATAACTGAGGTTGACGCCAAACACACTATTGGCATCAGCAAGCGTTACTTTGTCTTTGGTGTTTGGTGAAAAGTTAGGATCGATATATTCCATAATCACTTCATTAGCAATTTTCCGATAGGCGATTTGTATTGCTTCTGATGAACTACAGCCTTGATCCGTTTCAAAGACTTCGCTTAGTGGCGCTAAACCAAACCCTTTTTGTAGCGCTAAATCTGTCGAACGTAACGCGCCTTCAACCCAGCCCTGATAATCAGAGTAAGCTTCACCGCAGGTAAACAGATTTGGCAACGGCTCCACTAAATCTTCGATAACGTCTTTATCATTCGCACCAATCGCCCATTGATGTACACCAAAACCAAATTGAAGATTTTCAGGCACATTGAAATTTACATTCCCTTCCCAAACTCGAGCGCTCGTGAGGGTGGGTTGTGGGACATAGTGCGTATTAAAAATGTCTTTAAAGAATTGTGTCGCTTGTCGTACAACCGCTTCCGAGGCTGGAAATATATCACTGGGAATAGATTCAACGAGTTCCGACTCACGAGGGTGATGATAAAGCTCACCTTTATTTTGCAGTGCACTCCAAAAATTAATATTCAAATAATCACAGTAAATAGTCAATGCGGCTGGGCGACTGTATTTAGCGGCTTCTATCCCTTCGAGTTTGTGTTGGGTTTCTGAGTTAGGCTCGGCATGACGCTCGTTATACATAAGCGCGGCTGCGAGTTCATCATCTAAAGCATAAAAGGGATAAACAGAACCTGTTGGTAAATCGGCAAAGTTAGGTCCAAAGCTCACCGCAGGGCGGCCTGTTATGCCGGTTCCCCACCATGCAGTGTCGTAGTATAAATTAATCTTCAGGAGCGGTTGGTTGCTTGTGCTTTGCAATGTATCCCATAACGCATCGCGCCGCTGCTTTGGTAGTTGTTTGAATACATCTGACGCTATGAACAACTTTTCAAGCGCGAGCCTTGGCAGCCCTAAAATAAGCTTTTCGGCTTTAAATGTTCCTTCGCTTATCTGTCCGTCTTGCTCGGTTTTGGTGTACTTAAGTACATATAGATTGTCTGCTTTATCAAAGGCGATGCTGTCGATGCTCGTTTGCAGGTAAATCTTCTCTTTACCTATTTTATCCACCAGCGCGTTTGGCAGGGTGCTAAAACCGTCTTTAAAGGTTCTAAATTCGACATCTGCAGGAAAGTCTTCCAAAAGCTGATAGGCAACCCCCGCATTCATTTTCGATAAGAAGGTGCCATTAAAGCCCAAAACACGATACAGCATGGTGATACATTCTTGGCTATAACCCATATCAGTGAGTAAATCCCACAAAGACCAATTATATAGCGGTTCACCTTGCCATTGACATTGCAGACGGAAATCCTGCCAAAACTCTGGACCGCGAACCTCTGGCCTTGAATCAAACTGTGGATTCACTTGCAAGATTCGATTAAAAACAACATTAATAATGTCTTTGGGGTTAACACCTTGCTCGTTTGGGTCGAGGTTATAAAGTGCTGACCAAATATGATAGTCGTCTTGTTCGGCATCGTTTACCGAAAAGCTGGTACCGCGAAAGTAGAGCCGGTTATTGCCGCCGCTATTCATAGGGAAAGGGACTATCTGATCTTCTAGGCCCAATCTAAGAAAGAGGGCCATTAGGTCATCCATACCCTCAAATAGAAACCGCATACCACCTTGTTCTTCTTTGACTGTAATGGTGCTGTTAGGCTTTGCTCCTGCGCGGTTATCTCTGAAATGGATAAGATCTGAGTCTAATCTTCCACCTGTGCGGTTGCTGCGCTCAAAAATGGCGAAGTCATCAACGTCTGTTTCGCACTGTAATCGCCAAGCGCTATACAAACCAGACATACCAGCCCCTATCACTGCGACCTTCACTGCGTCTGGAATGGGTTTTTGACTAATGTCTGTACCTATTTTGTAGTGAGTCATGTGAGTTCCTTAGTCGACTATGTCTCACACTTTTGAGGCTGACTGCTTTTATACCAGTTGGTATTACTTCCTAGCTCGCTAAGTGATCCATAACGTATCTATGCACTCCAATTTGTTGAGTGCACTTTCCAAAAATCTGTTGCAGCAAGCCAAGTATTGCCTTCTCAGCTTGATGCAAAATCCAGATACTACTTTAGTACACCAGTTAAATTTGTGTTAATTTTTGCGGCGAGTTTTGCCAAGTGTTTGTCTAAAAGGTATAAATTTTATAAGCTTTTATTCTTGGCTGAACACTAATTTGAGAGATGGAACATATTTATTCCATACCGACTAACTTGTTTAGGGGAACCGATGAATTTAGCCAACAATGATATGGGGTAAGAAACGGCTAAGATCTTGGGTGATCAGACTTTTATCTTCACGAACACCAATTCCAACCGCTTTGTCACCGACAATCCATGAGCCGATGAGCGTATTGAAGCCTGCAAATTTTGGTAAAGGCGAGTAAGCTTGATAAATATAACCTTCTTCGCCATATCCACCAGCAGACTGTGCAAGCAGTTGTTGATCTTTTCGGATCTCAATATTCGCGCCTTCACGAGAAAATAGCGGCTTCTTCACATAGCCGGACTCGCTGTTTGCAATTTTATGCTTGTCCTGTTCAAAGTATGCCGGTAACAGATTTGGGTGATTGGGAAAGGTTTGCCATAGCAAAGGTAAGATTGCTTTATTAGATAAAATCGCTTTCCAAGCAGGCTCTAGCCATTGCACTTTTGCTTTTGATAACTGCTCACTATATTCATCTTGAAACATAAATTCCCACGGGTATAGCTTAAACATCCATTGAATTTTTGAATCATCAAGGTCGACAAAGTGTTGGCCATGAAATCCGATATCTTCGATAAAAACTTGTTTCGTTTTGAGTCCAGCTTCCATCGCGCAGCTGCGCATATATTGAATGGTGCCCAAGTCCTCAATGCTTTCTTTGCAGCAAGAAAAGTGTAGGGGAGCACCACGGTGGAATTTATGCAGTTGATAAAAGCGCTCTATTAGCGCTTCTTGTAGGCCATTAAATTGATCCGCATTACGAGGCAGTTTACCGGCTTTCACTTGTTCTTCAAGCCATAGCCACTGCCAATAACCTGTTTCGAATAAGCTGGTGGGCGTGTCATAATTGGCCTCCAGCAGCTTGGCTGGTGACTTACCACCGTAACTAAAATCAAAACGACCATAGAGCGCTTGGTCTCGACGACGCCATGAGCGAGTCACTAATTCCCATTGCGACTCAGGAATAGCAAACTGTTGCAGAAGTGACTCATCATTACACACTAGATCGACAAGGTGTAAGAGCATTTGGTGAAGTTCATCACTTGGGTCTTCCAAGTCTTGCTCAATTTGTTTTAACGTAAATTGATAATATGCACTTTCGTCCCAATACTTTTCACCATACATAGTATGAAATTCAAAGCCGTGAGCTTTTGCTTGTTCACGCCAGTGTGGGCGTTCATCAATAGAAATTCTTAACATAAGGATAAAATCGATCCGTCTAATATCAATTGCATAGATATCAAGTAAACTACAGAATACTCAATAAAAAGCCGAGTGAACCTCGGCTTATCTTTTATTAAGCTAAGGTTGGCTTAGCTGCCCCAACTGCCACCGCTACTACGAGTAGCACTACGACCAAACCCACCGCGACTACGTGATACGGAGCTGGCACGCGGCTTGTAATTGATGGTCGAGCTTTTGACCGACGTTGTACCAGAAGATTTTGCAGATGCGACAAACCCGTTTTGCGCATTTCGATAGCTAAAGAAGTCATCACGAGAGCGATACAGCGGTTTTGCGCCAGAATAGTAAGTGCCGCCTAAGTAAGCTGCCTTTTTCTTCTTGCGCTTTTTCATCATGTCTAAGCCTTCATCGACGGCCTCTGCAAGCGCAGCAACCATAAAGCCCGCCATAATTGGACGCCAGATCCCACCAACTGAATGCTCACAACGGTCAAAGCCAAAGTCGCTCTCGCACAACTGCTCAGAGGCATATTTGGGGGCTTCTTGACGGTGGCTGTCGAGTGCTTGTTGATATTGAAACTGGCATGCTTCTTCTTCAATACCGAATGATGTACATTCATCAACGTCTTTAAAAAGTAAGGCTGATTCGTCACTATCACCACACGCGGTCAACCCTCCTGTGGCGCCCATTAATAAAGTCAATTTTATTGTTCTACTCCTTTTCATCTTGACTCCTTAATAGGTCATGCATGCGGCATTCAAAATTCCGGTCGCAAGCGAGGCACCACCTAAGAACAGACCTGCACTGATATGATTGTTTTCGATTTTCTCAGATAACTTTGGCATATACAGTCTTACCATGAAGAAGGTAATTAATTGCATGATTCCTGCAATAATTCCCCAAACGGCAAAATCAATAAGTGATACTGCATTTATAGCGGCACTGGCGATAGGCAAGACAAAACCAATTAAGGTACCGCAAAACGCAGCTGCGGCAGCAGGATTGTTTTCTTTGACGAGTTTCCACTCACAATAAGGCGTAACTTTGGAGTAGATAAATAAAAAGGCTAAGGTAAGTAAGTAGGCAAGGCCGAAATAGGAAATAAAAGGGACAAATCCTTGTAAAGAATCCAAAATCATAATTTTCTCTTTGTTATTGAATCGAACTTGAAGTCCGATAGATATTAATCATCATCGTAGGTGAGCTGCTCCAGCTCGCGATGTAGTATATCATCATCTCCAAGGTTAAGTTCAATAAGGCGCTTTAAATGCGTCACACTATCGAGGTCGATTTGGCGGCAATGTACGCCTAGGTGACCCTCTTCAACATGACGAACTTCTATCTCCATCGTAATTTGGATATCACTACCTGGTAGATAAAAGTTTAAACTTGCTGGGTCGTTTTTGAGTGGCACATAGCCATCGGGTAGGGTAAGCAACGCCCCATTGAGCGATAAATCCAATATTTCACAGCTAAAATCACCGCTTGAGGCCATAAACTGTGCCTCGTTTGAAAAAATAACTCTGGAAAAACGTCGACGTTCTTTCATTACTGATCCTAATAGTCCGTATAGGTAAATAATAGCTTATATCATTGTGCTCGCTACTAAAAATGACAATAAATTACGCCGGTTGGGAGGGAGTGGTAGTATTCGCTATTGACCTTGATCGTACTAGATAAATAAAGTAAAGCAGGTATTAAAAAACAAAAGAGGCTCCTAACGAGGAGCCTCAGATTATCATCGTCGATAGACTAATGTTTTGATTGTTAGCCAATCTTCTTATATTTGATACGTTTAGGCTCTGCCGCCTCAGCGCCAAAGGTCTTCTTCAGCCACTCTTCGTATTCGGTGTAGTTGCCGTCAAAGAAATTGATTTGGCCTTCATCACGGTAATCTAGAATGTGCGTCGCGATACGGTCTAGGAACCAACGGTCGTGCGAGATACACATAACGCAGCCCGGGAATTCCAAAATCGCATTTTCTAGCGCTCGTAACGTTTCAACGTCTAGATCGTTGGTTGGTTCATCCAGCAACAGTACGTTACCGCCTGCTTTTAGCAGTTTAGCTAAGTGCAGACGATTACGCTCACCACCGGAAAGCTCTTTTACAAACTTTTGTTGGTCATTGCCCTTAAAGTTAAAGCGGCCAACATAGGCGCGGCTCGGTACTTCAAAGTTGCCAATTTTAAGAATGTCTTGGCCGTTAGAGATCTCTTGGAATACGGTGTTATTACCGTCCATGTCATCACGGAACTGTTCAACTGTGGCGATTTCCACTGTTTCACCAATAGTGATGTTACCACTATCTGGCTGCTCTTGACCGCTTAGCATTCTAAACAGCGTTGATTTACCCGCGCCGTTTGCACCGATGATCCCAACAATTGCGCCTTTAGGTACGTTGAAGTTCAAATCGTCAATCAACAATCTGTCACCGAAGCTCTTACGTAAGTTGCTTACTTCAATCACTTGGTCGCCTAAGCGAGGGCCAGGTGGAATGAATAGCTCATTGGTTTCGTTACGCTTTTGATAGTCGTTTTGCTGAAGCTCAGTAAACTGCGCCATACGTGCTTTAGATTTAGCTTGGCGACCTTTCGGATTTGAGCGCACCCACTCAAGTTCTTTTTCAATCGACTTCTGGCGTGCTTTCTCTGACTTTTCTTCTTGCTTCAAGCGCGCATCTTTTTGCTCAAGCCATGAAGAATAGTTACCTTCCCAAGGAATGCCATGGCCACGGTCAAGCTCTAGAATCCAGCCAGCTACATTATCTAGGAAGTAGCGGTCGTGGGTGATCGCCACCACGGTGCCCTCGTAGTCATGAAGGAATCGCTCTAACCACGCAACTGACTCGGCATCTAAGTGGTTAGTTGGTTCGTCAAGAAGCAACATATCTGGTTTTTCAAGTAATAGGCGGCAGATAGCAACACGGCGCCTTTCACCACCAGAGAGATGCTCAATTTTTGCGTCCCATTCTGGTAAACGAAGTGCGTCGGCAGCGCGCTCAAGCGCATTATCTAGGTTATGACCGTCATGTGCTTGGATAATAGCTTCTAATTCGCCTTGCTCTTTGGCTAGCGCATCAAAGTCAGCGTCTTCCATTGCGTACTCAGCGTACACTTCATCTAATCGACTTAGGGCGCGCTTGACTTCGCCAACCGCTTCTTCAATCGTTTCACGAACGGTTTTGCTTTCATCTAATACAGGCTCCTGCGGTAGGTAGCCAATCTTAGTACCAGGTTGCGGACGTGCCTCGCCTTCGAATTCGTTATCCACACCCGCCATAATGCGAAGTAAGGTCGACTTACCTGCACCATTAAGACCTAAAACACCAATTTTAGCGCCCGGGAAAAAGCATAAAGAAATGTCTTTTAGAATAGTGCGCTTAGGTGGCACAACTTTGCTCACCCGCGACATGGTATAAATATATTGAGCCATGAGTTTCCAATCTCTTTTTTAAGTTAGATGTATTTTAGAGAAAGCCTTCCAGTGCTGCAATGTTGATAGTTCAGAACGAGGAAAAAACAATGTTCAAGCCAGTATTGGTTAACTATTGTAATT
>NZ_JAKEVK010000165.1:0-10947 GCF_022398435.1 Pseudoalteromonas sp. Isolate6
GTATAAGCTCATAGCCATAACTTTCTGTCGATTGTTCCACATTAATCAAAAAGTCACTATTAATCAGGTTTTTATGTTTTTTTTAAAAAAAACACTAAAGGAAAATTTTTGCCGACCGATAACTTAAATAACCAAGCCGGAGAGTGAAAAACATTCAAAGGTTGGAAAGTTTCTAAGTTTGAGAGTGAAAGACTCGATTTAAAGTGGGAGAACCATCATGGCACTTTATGTAAATACTAACGTAAGTTCATTGAACGCACAAAGACAATTAATGAATTCTGGTAACGCACTAGATACCTCATTTAAGCGTCTATCTTCAGGCTTTCGTATCAACAGCGCTGCTGATGATGCTGCAGGCCTACAAATTTCAGACCGTTTGACTTCACAAATCAATGGTCTTAACCAAGGTAACCGTAACGCGAATGACGGTATCTCTCTTGCACAAACTGCAGAGGGGGCGATGGACGAAGTAACTTCAATGTTCCAACGCATGCGTACCCTAGCTCAACAAGCTTCAAACGGCTCGAATACTGATGAAGACAGATTGGCGATTCAAGAAGAAATCCGCTCTTTAGCATCAGAAGTTAACCGTGTAGCAAAAGATACAACTTTTGGTGGACAAAACTTACTAGATGGTTCATACGAGGCTAACTTCCAAGTCGGTGCAGATGCTGTACAGACAATTGGTTTCAGTATGAAAAGCGTCGGTTCGTCTGCGAATGGGTCCAACTCTTTGACAGCAAATGGTGGCTTCACAATGTCTGGTATCGCGGGTATCGCTTCCGCAGTAACTGGCAAAACAATGTCAACCCTTGCTGCTGGTATTAGTAACGTTGGCACCGGTGTTACAGAAGCGACAGCTGGTTTCACCAACATGGCAGCTACCATCATCAGTGTATCGTCACAGGAAAATGCACAACAAGTGTTAGCTGCGATGGATTCAATGATTGCAGTAGTTGATAAAAAACGAGCTGAGCTTGGTGCGGTACAAAACCGGTTCCAATCAACTATTCGTAACCAATCGAATATTCAGGAAAACTTATCAGCTGCAAAATCTCGAGTGAAAGATACTGACTTTGCTCAAGAAACAGCAAGCTTGACTAAAATGCAGATTCTACAGCAGGCAAGCCAAACAATCTTAAGTCAGGCTAACCAACGTCCTCAAGCTGCATTAAGTCTACTAGGATAATGTAACTAGGATGGTAAAAGGTGCCTAAGCCAGATGGGGTATTTGCTTAGGCACCGAATTGGATGATAAAGCGGAGGAGCTAAAAAATCCAATAGCGTTCATTAAATCAATGAACACGTTAATTAAAGCACATACCATGCCAAGTTTGTGTTAGAAAAATGACACTCACTCTCAAACTTACTAAAGAGGGGCTAGCCAGCCCCTCTTTTACCATATATTAACTTCCTTTAGTTCCAACTATACAGAGCGTTATATCTGTTTTCGTGTCGCTAAATCAATGTGTGAGTACTAGATGCCCGATGCTCAGATTATTTAATCAGCTACTTCAATGCCTAGGCTATTTTATTTAAGATTTATTGGTAAGCATCGCTCACACGGTATATGAGTACCGCTCAAATAAGCACAGTAAATTGACGCTACGATGGTATCTATATCAAAATCCCAAAAGAGAAAAATATAAAGTCCATATTTATCATGGTGTTAAATTGATTTCTTTAGCTGCATTTATAACGTTTTGTCTTTTTGGCCTGTAACTTGCTTCAAACCCAGTAGAGTTAATTTTGGCGTCAAAGTGGCAATTGGTTGCCTTAGTAAAAAGAAAACCTGAAACATGCATGCCGCTTTGTCATTTAACTATCTATCAATTAGATATTGATTTGGCAAAAAGAGAGTGAGTTATGGCTTTATATGTAAATACCAATGTCAGTGCAATTAATGCACAAAGACAATTGACTAATTCAGGTAATGAACTAGATACTTCATTCAAGCGTCTATCTTCTGGTCTGCGGATAAACAGCGCTGCTGATGATGCTGCAGGTTTACAGATATCCGACCGATTAAATTCACAGATCATGGGGCTTGAACAAGGTAACCGTAATGCGAATGACGGTATTTCTCTTGCTCAAACAGCTGAAGGTGCGATGGACGAAATCACCTCTATGTTTCAGCGAATTAGGACGCTCGCGCAACAGGCAGCCAACGGCTCTAATACTGATGAAGACCGTTTGGCGATCCAAGAAGAGATTCGTCAGCTATCAGCTGAAGTAAATCGTGTCGCGACTGACACGACATTCGGTGGTCAAAACTTGCTTGATGGAACCTACTCTGCAAATTTCCAAGTAGGTGCTGATGCTGTTCAAACTATTGGCTTTAGTATGAAAGAGGTCGGGTCTACAGCTAATGGTGATAACTCCATGACTACCAACGGTGGTTTTACTATGTCTGGAATAGCAGGGATTGCGTCTGCGGTTTCAGGTAAAGGGATGTCAGTGTTGGCTGCTGGCATTAGTAATATTGGCACCGGAGTAACAGAAACGACTGCCGGTTTTACTAACATGGCTGCAACTGTGATTAGTGTTTCATCGCAAGAAAATGCACAACAAGTGCTCGCAGCGATGGACGCAATGATAGCTGTAGTGGATAAAAAACGTGCAGAGCTGGGTGCTGTTCAAAACCGCTTTCAGTCGACTATTCGAAATCAATCGAACGTATCTGAAAATCTAAACTCAGCTAAATCGCGAGTAAAAGACGCGGACTTTGCTTTAGAAACAGCAAAGTTAACGAAGAATCAAATTTTACAACAAGCTAGCCAAACTATATTAGGTCAAGCAAATCAACGGCCTCAAGCAGCTTTAAGTCTACTACAAGGCTAATGAGTTAAATTTTTCTAAAAAAAAACTAAAGCTTCCTCTTTTATAGTCGATAGAAGAGTTAGAGAACTATCAATCTAGTACTCTAACTTCTTCAATACTGCAGGGTAGGGGTATCCCGCAGCGTTGAAATATGTATTATAAAGCGGAGGCTATTATGGCTATTTACGTTAATACCAATGTCAGTTCATTGAATGCACAAAGACAATTGATGAACTCAGGTAGTGCGCTTGATACTTCTTTTAAAAGATTGTCATCAGGCTTTAGAATAAACAGTGCAAAAGATGATGCTGCAGGTATGCAGATCTCGAACCGTCTAACAGGACAAATTAATGGATTAAACCAAGGTATTCGAAATGCGAATGATGGTATTTCTCTTGCGCAAACCGCAGAGGGTGCTTTGGATGAGACGACACAAATGTTTCAGCGTATTCGTACGTTAGCGCAACAAGCATCAAATGGTTCGAATACAGACGAAGACCGATTGGCACTGCAAGAAGAAATTCGCTCGTTGGCATCGGAAGTTAACCGTGTTGCTAAAGACACAACCTTTGGTGGTCAAAATCTACTTGACGGCACCTATGATTCAAATTTCCAAGTTGGCTCTGATGCCGTTCAGACTATAAGCTTTAGTATGAAAGACATTGGCTCGTCATCGAATGGTTCTAACTCTTTGACAGCAAATGGTGGCTTCACAATGTCTGGTATCGCGGGTGTCGCTTCCGCAGTAACTGGCAAAACAATGTCAACATTGGCTGCTGGTATCAGTAATGTTGGTACTGGTGTTACGGAGGCTACCGCTGGTTTCACCAACATGGCTGCCACAGTAATTAGTGTATCTTCGCAAGAAAATGCACAGGAAGTACTGGCTGCAATGGATACCATGATTGCGGTAGTTGATAAAAAACGTGCTGAGCTTGGTGCGGTACAAAACCGATTCCAGTCAACTATTCGTAACCAGTCAAATATCCAAGAAAACTTATCAGCAGCTCAATCTCGAGTTAGAGATACCGATTTTGCTCAAGAAACTGCCAACCTGACTAAGATGCAGATTTTACAACAAGCAAGTAGCTCTATTTTGAGTCAAGCTAATCAGCGTCCACAGGTAGCACTATCGTTACTTGGGTAATATTCTGAGAAAAGCGTCAAGTTTGGGAATGTTCGCGAACTTGACGTATACTCTTTATAGGCTTTACAGGAGGTCTAGATGAGTGATGTTCAAATTTCTCAAGGGCTAAACTATTCGGTTGATAGTCAACTGAATAAGCAACCAAAACAAGAATTAAACAATGAAGGTGGTATTGCTCCAGATAGAGCAAAACCTGAAGATTCACCTGAGCATAATGGTAAAGGTGCTAGCAGTAATGAACAGTTAATATCAGAAGTTAAAGACAATTTAGCAAGATTAAACGATGTTATTCCCGTTACGGCTACGAACTTACAGTTTCAACTTGATGAAGAGGGTGATCCTCCGGTTGTTCTTGTTTTAGATAAGTCTAGCAATGAAGTAATTAGGGAAATTCCTTCAAAAGAGTTTAGGGAAGTAGCTAAGGCTTTGGAAGAGTTTGCCGATAAACTTACAAAGCGTGGCGTGTTATTTGATAAAACCGCCTGATATAGATTTGGAGGTAGATTATGCCACTTATTACATCTGCGGGTGTTGGCTCAGGGCTTGACTTAGAGTCAATCATAAAAGCTTCTGTGGATGCGGAAAACGTACCCAAGATGCAAAGGTTTGCTGCAAAGCAAGAATCACTGAAAGTTGAATTGTCTTCTGTCGGTGAGGTTAAATCTGCCATTTCAAAACTTAAAGACACAATTGAAAAACTAGCGGACATCGATAACTTTGGCAAGCGAATCGCTAATATTCGTCAACCGGATGGTGCTGAAATAATTAGCGTAACACCAACGTCAGATATTTCTACAGGTAATTTTAAGATTGCCGTAGAACAGTTGGCGCAAGGAAGCAGAGCCGTTTCTGCTGATGGTGCTTTTGCTTCAGCCGACACTGTTGTTAGTGCAAGTGGTGGTACTTTGTCTTTCTCAGCAGGTGCGGATAAATCATTTGATTTAGAAGTGACAGCTGGAATGACTCTGGCTGAGTTAAGAGATGCTATTAATGCATCAGATACTAATTTCGGTATCACTGCTAATATTATTAACACTGGCGATCCCGATGTAGGCTCCAAACTTGTTTTCACGTCAAATGTCAGTGGCGATGGAAACGACCTCGTGATTACAAGTGATACTGCTGAGCTTGATGCTATTGAGACATATGACGAGACAACAAACCCTTCTGGAGGCATGGTCATTGCCGATGCGGACAAAGCTCAAGATGCAATCATAACGGTAGATGGCCTTACAGTTAACAGCGATACAAACACATTTAAAGATGCTGTCCAAGATATGACGATAAGGGCACTCGAGGTTAGCCCTGAGGATACATCTGGTACAAAATTAACAGCTAAGTTGGACGTAGATTATGACAGAGAATCTGTCACTAAGCTCGTCGATGAGTTGATTACAAATTACAATAACCTCGTTGGAATGATTGGCTTGCAAACTCGAGCAGGAAAGCCTCTAAATGGCGATGCTTCGATGAGAGCATTGAGTGATCAGCTAGTTTCTACTCTGGGGTCTACGTTGACTGATGCTGGGCCATTTGAGTCGGTGTTTGACATGGGCCTTGGCGTTAATAAAGAAGGTTATTTAGAAAAGTCATCACTAGTTCGAAGCTTAAACGAAGCAATGGATGATAATTACGATGATATTGGTACAGCATTTGCAGGGGAAAATGGTGTAGCCAAAAAATTAGAAGAATTGCTCGGAAATTACGTTGATTCAGGTGGGCTTATGAAACAACGTGAGACTAGTTTGAATGCTCAACTTGACGATTTAGAGGACGATGTCATAAATCACCAGGAGCGTATGAAGTCATTTGAAGCTGGCTTACGTCAAAAATATGCAGGGCTTGATGTACTTATCGCGCAAATGCAGCAAACTCAATCTTATTTGGGGGCTCAGCTTTCTAATCTGCCAGGCTTTACCAAATCCAAGTAATAGAGAGGATTGAACATGTATAATGCAAAAGTTAAGAATTACCAGAGAGAAGCACTTAAAACTCGAGTGGCAGGTGCAGATCGTTATGAAATAATCCAGATGTTGATGGCTGGTGCTATTGAAAAAATGGTATTGGCAAAAGTAGCTATTGATAAAAGAAATCTAGAAGCCAAATCTGAGCATATTTCAAGAGCATCAGCAATTATTGAAGCATTACGCGAATGCTTAGACTTTGATGTTGGTGGTGAAGTGACAGAAAACTTATATGCCTTATACAGTTATATGATGGATAGGCTATTAGATGCATCAGTACAAAATGATTCAGCCATCGTAGATGAAGTGTCTAACCTGTTGAAAGAAATTAAATCAGCTTGGGATGCTATCCCTGTGGATGTCCGGATTAAAACACTGAATAATGCTTCTCCAGACGCTAGTCATGGATAATCAGCATCAAGACGAACTTGGGGAATTGTTGTGTTTGATTTTTGAACACCTTCAAAGAGGTGAGATGGAACTCGCTGAAACAGAAACCAAGAAATTTTGTTTATGTATTCAAAAACGGTCAGATTTGATAGAAGATGTTGAAGAGAAAAGGGTCTACCTAGAAGAGTCAATCGCAATGTTGAACGAAGTGATTGAACGTATGAATCAAGAAAAAAGAAGTACCCGAGAGCAGTTGCTGAAGATTCAGCGAAAACAATCCTCAATCAAGAAATATAACGAGTTCAAATAATATCATGGATCCAATTAAGTCCCAGTTAGAGACTCTTGAAGTAAAGTTAAAAGCCGTGGAAGAACAAGCGGTTAGAGAAGAGTTGTTTATAGAAGCTGCCAATTTAAAGTTTGAAAGAAACCTCAAAGCCTTCAAATTACATTTCCCAGAAATTTACGAAAAATACTTAACCTACGAGCCAAACTCGCTGTTTAACTTATTTGTTAACCCTAACGGCAGCGCCAATATTATTGATTATAAAACTGGCGTACCTATGTATAGCGAGGATCCAGTTTCACAAATTCAAAAGCAGACACAGAAAAATATCGAAAACCCAATTCTTGGACGTTTAGACCACTCCGGTGTTGCATTTGTCGAAAATGGTGATATTGAATTTCTTCATGTTGAATTGATGCGAAAATTAGGGGAAATCTTCGTTGAGACGAAATCGAACTTAGCACCATTTAAAAAGCTAGGTAGTGCAGTTCCTAACAAGATGATTTTTGGTATTGGGCTTGGCTATCACCTTGAAGACGTCATCGATGCTTGTAAAGCTGGTTACGTAAATATTTTTGAACCGAATGAAGACTACTTTTTTGCTAGTTTGTTTGTTTCCGATTGGGTTTCTATTCTTGAAAAAATTGAGGCTCAAGGCGCTTACCTTTATCTAGGTGTAGGGGTGACGGAACATGAAATTTACGAAAAGGTTTATTCACGCTCAAGGGAAATAAGCGTAGCTAGTGTCTGTCACTCTTGGTTTTATCAGCATTATCCATCAGTTGAAGTAAATAAATGGATCGCGGAATTTAAAAAGAATTATCACCAGTTCTTCGCGGGGTTTGGTTTCTTCGATGATGCTATGATCGGGATAGCTAACTCATTGGGGAATGTCAAAAACAACTGCAACTTCATGTTTTCTGCCAATGAACAGCAAGATAAAGCGCTATTGCATGATATACCAGCTGTAGTGGTTGCAAACGGTCCTTCATTAGACGCCAATATTGAACCGCTAAAACGGATCCAAGATAAAGTCATTATATTCGCGTGTAACTCAGCGACCACAGCACTAATAAAGCATGGGATTACTCCCGATTTTCACGTTGCACTGGAACGAACTAAATCAACCTATTATTTCCTCAAGCAGCATATACCCGAATCGATGCGCAAAGACTTAAACTTGCTTGTTACTAATGTGATGCATCCAGATGTGGCTGGTCTATTTGGATGGGCGGGAATGGCGCTTAAGCCTGGTGAATCAGGTACACAAATGTTACAACTATCTCACTACAGGAATGAGAATAAAGTGCTTCGGAGCCTTTCATTTTCAAACCCCCTTGTGGGTAATACTGCGCTGAGTTACGCATGTCACCTTGGGTTTAAAGAAATATATCTGTTTGGTGTGGATAATGGCTACATAGACCCTGACCACCACCATAGTAAGGCAAGCTTTTATTACAGTGAAGAAGGTGAGACTGTCATTGAGCCAACCAAAATAGGTGGGCAAGTCAGGATCCCTGGAAACTTTTGCGAAACAGTACTTTCTGATGAGTTTATGTATGTTGGCAACTGCCAAATGGAAAGGATTCTAGAGTCATTTCTTAAAGACAATGTAAACTGTTATAACTGTAGTAATGGAGCAAAGATTAAGCACTCTATACCACTTGAGAGTAAAGATATTTTGTTGCCTGAAAGGGGAATTGATAAACATCAAGTTGTGGAGCATATCAAAACTAATCTTTTCGCAGCTAATGCTGACATTGAATCTATGGAAAAGCTACTTTGCGAAGAAGAGTTTGAACAGCTGTGCGGCACAATGGTGGAGCTTTTGGAAGAAGAGTTTGATAGTCGAGAATCTGCGCAAGAAGTTTTATTGAAAAGTCTCAGGTATTTGTACTCATTTAGAAACTCTGCAGATCATTTAGGCTTGTATCAGTTGCTAGAAGGCGAGGCTCTTTATACGTCCTCAATATTAATTTCAATTCTTCATAACTTTGGTGATGATTACGAAGTGGTTCCGTATTTTAGAAAAGCGTTAAAATCTTGGGCTGACTTTCTTAAGCAGTGTCCTGAATACTACCGTCAAAGAAATAGACTTTGTCAATAAAAGTCGATACATAAAAGAGTGACAAGATTTTGTCGCGGCTCCGAAGTTAATGAGTAGACGCTTCGGAGCTAGCTTAAACCAGAAATAATAAGCGTTTGATATGACTTATTGCTTCCTACATTTCTCCTCATTTTCGTTTAAAATTAGCTGTTTATTGAAAATTCCCTTACACTTTACTGAAATCTGATTCTTGAGTTAAAACTGTCAGGTAAACTACCCTTGATTTCCTTAGGGGAGTTGTTTACTGGAGATTAAATATGACTCAAGCCAAATTTAAGGGTTAGTTACCATCTAATTGGTACTAACTTTGCTTCATCAGTGAAGTTGAAAATGTTAGTTGAGAAATCATGACGAATAAAAATACTGAAATGCAAGCAAAAGCGAAGCAACTGATCCCTGGTCTTTCACAATTGTTGTCAAAGCGACCTGACATGTTTAATCAAAGTGTGTGGCCTAGTTACTTCAGCAAAGCGAAAGGTTGTTATGTTTGGGACCTCAATGAGCAACGATATCTTGATATGTCGATATCTGGCATAGGGGCAAACATTTTAGGGTATGCTGAGCCTGCCGTCGATCAGGCTGTAATTGAAACAATTAATAATGGGGTTAGTTCTAGCTTAAACTGTCCAGAAGAGGTCATGCTGGCAGAGAAGTTAATAGAGCTGCATCCTTGGTCAGATCAAGCCCGGTTCGCAAGGTGTGGTGGAGAGGCAATGACAATTGCAGTAAGAATTGCCCGCGCCGCGACAGGAAAAGATAAAATTGCATTTTGTGGTTACCATGGCTGGCATGACTGGTACTTGGCGGCAAATGTGTCCTCGAAAGAAAACCTAGATGAGCATTTAATTGCGGGTCTATCTCCAGCGGGGGTTCCAAAGGCGTTGGCTGGCACTGCAATACCATTTTCATATAATGACATTGACTCTCTAAAAGAGGTTGTCGAGCAACATGGCCCTGAGCTGGCCGCTATTGTTATGGAGCCAATGCGTAATATTGCACCTAATTCAGAGTATTGGAGTTTCGTTGGAAAAATAGCCAAAACACTGGGTATCCCATTAATAATTGATGAAATATCGATGGGTTTCAGAATTAATTGTGGAGGGTCTCATTTACTGCTTGGTATAGAACCTGATATTGCCGTGTTTTCTAAAGCATTAGCGAATGGTTATGCGATGGCCGCAATAATCGGAAAAGAGAAGTGGATGGATGCTGCACAATCAAGTTTCATCTCCAGTACTATGTGGACGGAGCGAGTGGGTCCAACCGCAGCACTAGCAACTATACGTTATTATGAAGCAAATAACGTGCATGATCATCTTCAAAAAATTGGTGCACTGGTTAAAGCCGGTTGGCAGTCTCTTGCTGAAAAACATGGTTTGAGTATTCATATTTCTGGTATTGATGCCCTGTGTCATTTTTCTTTCGAGCATAATAACCCACTGCAGCTAAAGGCGTATTTTATAGAGCAGATGATAAACCAAGGAGTGTTAGCTACAAATATGTTCTATGCAATGTATGCACATAAAGAACTACACGTAGATGAATATCTATCTGCAGTAGACAATGCTTTTAAAGCAGTAAAGGTCGCTCTGTATGATCCTGAAATGTTGAAAGAGGTTACTCCGACAACTGCTGGTTTTAAAAGGTTAAATTAATATCAACAACTTTTTGAATACTGATATTTGATATTAGACGGGAAAGTACAAAATGACGATTGTTTCCGAGCGTTTCAAAATGAGAGGGTTAACTCCGTCCGACGCAACCGCTGATTATCTTTCATGGTTAAATAGTGATGTCAGTCAGTTTATTTTAAACCGACAACAAACGACCGACGATTTAGTGGCATATATCAATACACAAAATAATACGCCAGATACTTATTTGTATGGAATTTTTACAAAGGAAGCTGAGCAGCATATTGGCAACGTGAAGTTTATTCTTTCAGAATATTCTGGCGGAACTTCGGCTGAAATGGGGATCTTGATTGGCGATAAAAATTGGCATGGCAAGGGAGTTGCGAAAGAGGTGATTTTTGCTTTTATCACAATAGCAAAAGACAAATACAACCTTAAGAGAGTGTTTTTGGGCGTTGATAAGTCTAATGTCCCGGCTGTGAAAGCGTACATTAAAATGGGTTTCAAGACTTTGGAGCCTGATCAGCTCGATGATGAAAGTCTCTCTGGGGTTAAAATGGAATTGGTATTAAATTAGTTATTGGTTTGGCCGATAACAA
>NZ_JAKEVK010000166.1:0-10943 GCF_022398435.1 Pseudoalteromonas sp. Isolate6
GAATCATGCTATACAAAAAATTTGGCTTTGGCTCTCAATGGGTGATGGACGTGTCGAAAAACCAATTAACCATTTCGCCCAAAGCGATAAAAACAAAGGTAACTGGTACGCAAAAAATTGCCAGAGAAGACATTACTGAAATCACCTTTCATTACTTACTGTTGAATGATCGAAAAAGTGTGAGAATAAAAACCACAGCCAATTTAAATTTTGCTGAAATCTTATTAAAAGATGGTACAAAAATAGAGCTCAATGGCACTCGGATCGGTTTTTTTGACTTACTCTACTTACTTATATTCTTTGACTACCCCTTAGTTTATCGAAATACTTCTGCGGGCGGCAGCTCTGATATTGCTATCATTTTACTCAGGTTACTCTCCCTTTCTGCCATTGCCGCCGGTCTCGCTAAGCTTGCGCTGAATTAAAAAAGTTCGCGCTTATTCTCGTTTAAATTGAGTAATAAGCGCTTCTCCTTTGTCGCCATTAATTTTCTCAATAGCCTCGAGCATTTCAATGATCCGTTGACGATCAAATGGGTTAGTGATGGTATTACGCACATCGTCGATGATGGCTTCTAAGTAATTAAATAAACTCTCCGTCGCTTGTTGATCCGCACTTGAGCGAAACAATATATTTTTAAACGCTTCCAACACATTGACCATGACATAACCATCGGTCTTTGCATAGTTTCTTATCGGAGTAAAATTATCATGTAGTAATTCATCAAAAGACGCTTCGTGAATATATAAAAGCGGCTCATTTTTAGCGTGTTTAAAGGAGTAGTTCACATCGCAAATATCCAACCGCTGGATAAGTAAAATACTCAGCATATCAATCGCCTTTACCGCAGTACCGGGGTCATTAATTCCTGGGCTCATGGCCTTCACTGCAATCTCTGAGATTTGTGTTAAGCCATAGCGATAATGGTCGCTGATGTACTCTTCAACATAAAAAATAAAACAGCTAAGTAACGCATCATGTAGTGCCTCATCTTCGCTAAGATCCTTGTTGCACTTAAGAAACGGGTAGCCTTTAACGGTAAAAAACCCTTGTTTAACTGCAATATATATTTTTAAGTCATGTTGCTCACATAACGCACACAATTTGTCACTGTGTACTCCCTTAAAATACCCCTCTTCTGTGCTGGGTAAATTATGCCAACTAGAGAAGTCAGGAAAGTTATCAAAAGGCTGCTCTTGCTGTTTGGTGATAATATTCTTCATCTCATTTTTGGTGTTGTTAAACAGATCATTTAGCACGTTATCGACCTGTATGGCGCGGGAGATTGAATGAATAAAAAACACAAAAAAGCCTAAAGAGATCAATCCAAACACCAGCGAAAATAAAACTCCTAACGCTGGGATCCCAGTTTCACCATTGCCCACACCACGAATATTAATCAGCATAATGATGGCATAAATGATACTCCCGAGATAAAACCCCAATACCAGCTGGTGCGACTTTCTGGTGATAAGGCCCGGCAGTACTCTAGGTGATAACCCTGCACTGGCATTATTCAGCACAATCATCACCATTGAAAAGCTAAATACCGTCAATGAGATGATACTCCCCACGAGCGTGCTTAAAATAGTTCGTGCGTTCTCTTCTCTGTCGACCAGTACAATCGCTATAAGCTCTTTAAAGCTATTGATAGGAGCTGCATATTCAAGTGCCGTGGTTATGAGCGCGAAAACAAAAAATGCAACTGCAAGTAAAGAGGGGTAGAAACCGATACTACTTATCAGTTCGCGATAATTTTCGGCCAACTTGCGAGGTGTGAACATTACTATCCTTACACTTTGAGAGTCTGGTTATATAGCCTAGCAAGGCTAATGCAATAGAGTAAGTAAAACAGCAAGTATTTTGGGAAGTTAACTTTGAAGGGTTAGCAGAACTAACCCTAAAAACCTACTTTCGATTATGCAATGATCAAGAAGCCAACAAAGGCAATTGCAGCCGCAATCAACGCATAAGGTAGCTGAGTGATGGCGTGACTGACTAAGTTACAATCTGAGCCTTGGGCTGCCAATACCGTAGAATCCGAGTAGAAACATGCCTGACTTCCAAATGATGATGCCGATAACAATGCGCCTATCACCAGAGGAATATTAGCATCTACAGCAACGGCCAATGGCATCACGATAGGAATAGTCACGGCGAAGATCCCCCAACTAGAGCCTGTTGCAAAGGCCAAAATAGCCATAGATAAAAACACCATCGCAGGCAGCAAACCGGCCGTCATATAAGGACTCAGTGCGTTTATTACATATTGTGGCAATAGCAGTTGATCGCACACATCCTTAAAGATAAATGCGGCGATAACCGTTCCTATCGCGGGTAGCATGCATTTAAAACCATTGATCATTTGCTCAAGCATGTCTGCAAGCGGCATCAACCTTTGCACCATATAAAATGGCATGGTCACTGCCAAAGTCGCTAACAAGCCTTTCCATACATCAATGTCAAAGTACACCGTAAACGCCACCAGCAAACCAATAGGCACCAAAAAGTTAACTAGTTTACCTTGAGTGTCGGCTTGTTCAAATTCCTGCTCAATGGCTTTTGCAGCATAGTTATCCGGTGTATGTACTTCTTCCAAATCAACCTGTTCAAGCGCAGGTTGTCCTTGTTTAGCTGCAAGCTCTGCTTTTTTCATTGGGCCGAATAGTGGCACAATGCCAAGTATCACCAGTGGCACCATAATTACGGCCACCCAAGCATACAGCATATATGGAATTGCCTGAATATACGTACTGATCCCCTGTCCTTCTCCCGCGACACCGTTATCAACCAACAAACCACCAAAGAACACCGCCCAAGTCGAAAGTGGTACTAAAACACAGATAGGCGCAGCGGTTGAATCCACTACATAGGCAAGCATTTCCCTAGAAATCTTAAACTTATCGGTAACACGACGCATCGTCTCACCAACCGTCAGCGCATTAAGATAGTCATCAATAAAAATGATCACACCTAAAAAATAGGTCATAAGCAAAGACGACCTTGGCCCTTTTGCCATTTTCAGTGCATTACGTCCAAATGCTAAGGCACCGCCTGTATGCACCAACAGCGCTATCAAAGCACCAAACGTACCACATACCAGAATAAGCCAGCCGATAGTTTCATCGCCCATCACTTTTAGCGAAGCATCAGCAAAATTTGCCAATATGGTAGCAGGGTCTAACAATGCGAGTCCTACAAGCGCCCCTAAAACAAGGGACAAGATAGGACGACGTAAGATAATTGCAAGCGTCAATACGACGACTGGGGGAATGATGCTAATTGCACTTGGCTCAGCCATGCGAACTTCCCAAATCAAAGGAATTTGAGCAGCGGAAAAAAGGGACGCAACGTCAGCTATAAACAGCGATTGATGCAGTCTTATCCGTTTCCCAAATTCAGAACAAAAGGTTAAAATCACAGGCACTTAATGCATGTGAGGATCTGCCTAATATTGGGTTGACGAGTTGACTGTATGGCCCTCATTGAAACATCGCGGAGAAAATATACAGAATTTGACTTTGCGTCAATTTATTTTTTGTCTAATGCTAGTTTTGCCATGTGCTTATTTACTTGCTCTATCTCTTCAGCGGTCAATTCGGCGTAGCGTCTAGGATAAGACCACCCGTAGCCCCAACGAAATGGCGTAGGAAAATAAGGCAACCCACCAAGTCGCACACCCGCTAACATCAAGGTTGCCACTTCTTCTTGACCTACCGCAGCAACACACTTTTGCAAGGCAATGTCGGCATTTTCGCGCTCTATAGCGGTACCACCTTTCCAGTAGGCAAGGTCGTGTGCCGTGCAACAGCTCAACCACAGTTCATTTTGCGCCAAAGTACCATCAGGAAATGCACTACAGCCATCGCTTGTGAATGGCTTTAATTCATCGGCACTGCCGTGACTAGATGCAAACAGCAGCGAGAATATAATTACTATTTTTTTAATCATCTTAAATTACCGTATGGCTACTTTCATGACTCCCAACCTTAGCTGGCGCACCTTACACTTTCATTTCCATCAGCTGCGCATCTTCACCATAACTTTTGCATATCTTAACTGGCTTTGGAACAAAGCCTAGTTTCAACCAAAACCCTACGCTATTTTGTACAGCCACGAGCCGAATGCGACAGTACCCCATTTGGTTCGCCAACTCAACTAAGTGTTTAATCATCAAGGCACCAATTCCTTGCCCAGATACGGCTTGTGAAACAACTAGGTCATGTAGAAACAACGACGAACTAGGCGGCTGTTCAGGAAGTAATGTAAACAAACTCGGCGGCCTTTCATCGTACCAAGGGTGCGCCAGTAAATAGGCATTCACGGCTCGATGTTGTTTAAAAACAAAACAACTCTTTGGCGAGCGCATCCATTTACTTTTTAGGATATCCACAGTTTCTGGCGCAACCTCATGATACACCAGATTTTGTAGCGTTAAGATCTCAGGCCACGACGCATCTTCGATAGCGTAATAAGTCATAATTTACTCACATACAGCACAGAGACTGATTGCATCCTATACGCCACCACTTTGGCCTTCTTGAAATATAAGAGTGGGATTTGGGTTCTAGGGTTTTACGGCTATTGGCATCAAAAACGCCGAGCATTAGTGCAATGATAGGCGCGTCATCTATTGCACCTAATGTGCTACCACACTCAGGGCAAAAAGCGCGCGATGAATAATCCGATGAACGCCACACCTTAGGCGCACCGCCAGGCCCATCCCAGCTTACCTCTTCATTTGCGAGCTCTACCCAAGCGACAGTTAACGCACCACTGTGTCTTTGGCACATTTTACATGAGCAGGTATGGGGGTTACGAGGGACGCCAATCGCGGTAAAACGGATCTGCCCACATAAACATCCTCCAACAAAATTGACAGCCATCCTTGTGTTTCCTTAGTATTTCGCCATTATCCTAAATTAAGTACGATAGTAAATTACCGTGCCTATTAAAGTTCCAAGTGAAACACAAAACTGAACACTAAGCCACTGAATTTGTGAAGCATTAGTTAGGTATCTCGTAGTTACGCACGGTTACCTTCAAAGCTATCGTGAGGCTCGCCGGCAAGTTCATACTTCAACACTCCAAGCTCCTGATAATAATGCAGAATATCGATAAAAGATTCGTATTCTCTTTGCGGTGAAACCGTCAACGCAAAGCGCCCATTATCAAATTGCTCGCTCTCCACGCCAGATAGAGTAAGCTCTTGAAGTAGCTCAATGTTTTTGGCATTTTCTAACTCGTTTGTAAAGCGGATCCGCAAAGAGTGATACTCACTTCGAGCCACTATATCGATAACTTCTAAAGAACCTTTGGTATCTGGTGCAACCAAAATGTGGTCGTCATAGTTAACACCAAAAGCAAAAAGCGGTGCACCTTTTATCTGATAAATGTTATCGCCTACTGCTATAGCAACAATAAATTCTTCAGCACATCCTTGGGGATGGTTTTTAAAAGTAAACCGTACTTTGTCAGTAACTACATCATTCATATGGATACAAACCGCCTTTACATGGACTGATCTCGTTTTACTAACCGACCGTAAGTCCAACAAATAAAAGTTACCCACAATTACAATGTGTTACTTGTATATGGGCTTAGATTGCCAACATGATGCAGCAGCTAAACTGAAGAGAAAATTAAGCTGTAGCCTGTAGAAAATAAATTAACCTGAATTAAATCGTTAATTGAAAGCTTGCGAAACGACAGAGACTGGGGAAAATGTAATGGCGAGCTCAGATTAAATGCGCAAATTTATCGTTTTCGATGGGCAGGGCTAACTACATTTCTTCACAATATAGCAAGTACCCCGCCCGATCCTGGGTGGTGAATAGCGCTAACTCTGCTATAATAGTTTTAGGCCAATAATCCCCATCACTATCAACAGTAAACTGAGTAGCTTAAATAATGACAAAGGCTCTTTGAAATAGACAATGCCCACAATAATCGACCCTACCATGCCAATACCAACCCAGACGGAATAAGCAACGCTAAGCGGTAAAGTTCGAAGAGCAACACTGAGGAAGTAGAAACTTGCGGCCATCGCCACTACTGTAATAATCGAGGGAACAGGCTTAGTAAAACCGCCGGTAAATTTCAAACCAATAGCCCAAACGACTTCCAATAAACCTGCAAAAACAAGTAGCAACCAGCTCATGACAACTCCAAAATGGGGTCGTCCCCGCCAGTAAAAGAAAGCTCTGCTCTGGAGGTCGTCCACCAGAGCGAGAGAAAATTAGCACGCCCGAGAAGTTAATTCAAGCTTCTACACACAGCTTATATTTCAGGTGCGCGTACCGTTTTAATATCTTGGTTTGCAGCCCAAGCCAATACATCTTCACGTTTCAGTGCTGTAGCCATCAATTCAGGAAACTGATCCGGGGTACAGGCAAAAACAGGTGAACCAATTGCAGCGAAGTCAGCTGCCATTGTACTGTCATAAGCAGGTTTGCCATCGTCACTAAGCGCCAGCAAAGTGATAACGTTCACATCTTGCCTGATCAAATTTGCGACACGAGCCTTGAGCGCTTTTTCATCACCGCCTTCGAACAGATCAGTAATTAAGATCAAGTGCGTTTTTGATGGTCTTTCTATCTTTTCTTCGCAGTATGCAACTGCTTGATTGATATCCGTTCCACCACCTAACTGTACACCAAACAGCACGCTAACAGGGTCTTGCAGCTCCTCGGTCATATCTATGACTGCTGTATCGAAGCACACTAGTTGTGTTTTTACAGCAGGGATGGAGGCCATCACTGCTGCAAAAATCGAACTATACACAACTGAGGTAGCCATAGAGCCTGATTGGTCAACGCATAAAATCACTTCATCTAAATCTGTGATACGGCGCTGCTGGCGCATAAAACCCACCAGTTTTTCGGGCACTATGGTGTTATAGTCTCGCTGGTAATGACGTAAATTGGCATGAATGGTACGGTGCCAATCGATATCATTAAAACGAGGTCTAAACGTCTTCTTAGACTTGTTAATTGCGCCTCGTATGGATTCCGATGTCTTTTGCTCTAATCGCTGCATCAGTTCATCAACCACTTTTTGGATCACTTGCCGTGCAGTATCTACCGTTTTTTCTGGCATTACTGAGCGAAGGCTAACAAGGTCGGCAACTAAATGCACATCCGCTTCTATGGCTGAAAGAAACTCGGGCTCCATTAGCATTTGCTTCAATCCCAGTCGCTCAAATGCATCTTTTTGTACTACCTGTACAACACTCGTTGGAAAAAAACTGCGAATATCGCCAAGCCATTGGGAAACTTTGGGTGCTGAGCGCGATAAACTCCCCCGGCCTTTCGCACTTTCACTGCTACCATAAACTGCACTTAAAGCTGCATTTAAACGTTTATCTGACTCCGACAGTCCATCATTTTCTTCAGGATCTGCACCAAGCACCAACCGCCAGCGACGATCTTTTTCAGCCTCAGATTCGGTGCTAGATTGCGATACCGACGCTTGCTTTACATCTGCCACTGCTTACCCCCATTCAATAATGTTGAAATGCTAGCCAAGTGTTGAGGCCAGCTCTGTAGCGCACGCTCATTGATGGTAAACTCAACGCTCACCTGCTCTCTACCTAGCAACACTCTATCTATCAAACGTTTGCGCTCCATCGCATCAAGCGAAGCAAATATCCGCCTAAATAAGGGTAAACATTCAACAAAAGCGGTTTCATCTAATCCCACTAGCCAATGCTCTATTGCGCTAAGCAGTATGTCGTCATACAAAAGCCGGTCAACCGCATCAGAGAAAAAGCCATCAAAATATCTGGCAGCATCTGCGGGTATCACTGCAGCTGAGAGCATTTTTCCCAGCAGCTGCTCAAGTTCAGAAGTCGCCATTTTGTCCGCTTGATACATGAGCCTTGCAGCAAGCCCAGCGAGCTGCAAACTAGTTTGACCACTCTCAACCAAGGTATTTAGTGCTTTCCACCACTGGCTTTCAACCGCTCCATTCCAGTCCGTCACAAGTAAGGCATGGTGGCTTGCACTCAATGCTCTGTGGTAGTGCGACGCCTCATCATCATCCAAATTGCGACAAGCGTAAGGAATTGAAATTGCGGCTTGAACGGTCAATCTTTCAATCAGTTCTTCTATATGACCAAGCGATATCTTACGGGCAGTACCGTAACGGCTCACATCAATTAAAGGCGGAATACTCTCCAACAATTCAATACAATCACTAGATTGTGCAGCCCGTTTTTCGAGCAGTGTTATTCCGATACTAGCCGCCTGATGGAGCTGAGCCTCTAGGCACCCACTAACGTAGCTTGCAAGCTTACTCAAACTCCTCTGCGTACGCATTTGCTCAGTCATTTTAGTGTTTGCAGCTTGCGCAATGGTGCTACCGAACACAAGGTGCTCAACCAGTTTCACTGCATATTCAGGCTGCCAAGTTAACCGCCAGTTTTCACGAAATGTGCCTCGACTCTTGCCGCTATCACTGAGCCCCCCCCAAGGAATATCGAGAATGTTTAAACGGTGCAATAGAACAGACTTTCCTTCTCCCGCTTCACTACGTAAGTCAAGAGAGAGATCTCGTGGCAATGCTTCTGGTTTAAGTTTGAGCTTCTTTTGTTGCTGTTGTAAATCTTCAATCAGTGGGATCAAAGGCGCATCAGCTGGGATCTCACCAACCTCGGCACCCAACAACACCTTGGCTTCAATTTGCTGCCAAATCTTAGCTTCACCGAAGCATAAACACGCAATGACAGCCTCTCGGATTTCTTCAAAACCAACAGATGGTCGACCGCGCACCGCAGCCAACGTTTGACATAAGCGTGTCGCTTCAATGACCGAAGCAGTCGACACAACTTGGCCAATTAAGCGCATTTGCTCTGTGACTTTTACTAACCAATGGGTCACCAAGTTGGCGTTGTTTTGTTGTTGCCATAAATGTTGATACCACATCGGTGCTGTTACCCCGGCACCATACCCAGAGGCACTAGACAAACGGGCGGAAGTCCAAGGCACCCAAGTTGCCTTTAGTTTTTTTGCAGAGAGCTTTGCAGGCAATGTTTTAATTAACTCTCGGTCGCTTTTTGCAGTGTGCTTTTCTTGTAAAGCGGGAACATGCCACGCGCCACATACAACGGCGATATGACCTGAACAATGCTTTTTCGCTTTGGCTATTTCAAGTCGCATGTAAGCTTCACGCACTAGGTCACGCTGTATGGCTGGATGAGCAGGATTTATGCTTTCACGCAGAGCCGCCATTGCCGAGCTCACCGCGTTAAACACTTCAAGGTCATTTCCGTGACTTTGCTCTATTAAGTCATTCCACCATGCTTCACCATCTTCATAACCAGCTAAGTTTGCCAACACAGCGATCGGATCTGAGGTCAGAGCACGCGTTTCGCCATGCCCTTCCCTAGTTTTATCCTCCTCGGCTTGCGTCTGCTCGGCTTCATCACTTGCTTGTGCTTGTGATGCCAATTGGATGTTTACAGGCACATCAATAAAGGCCAACTCAGTGCTGTGCTTGATGGCGTACAAAGTCGCCTGATATTCTGGTGAATACTCAGCAAAAGGATAAAACACACTTTGTGTTGCATCTTCAGCGGCATAAGCTAGCAAGGCAACGGGAGGACGCGTATCGTTTGCCGCCAACATTGGTAATAGCGCGGAGCAATCTGCGGGCCCCTCTACCAATATGCATTGGGGCTGCAATGCCTGTAATGCAGCCATGAGTCGTTGGCTTGACCCAGGACCATGGTGGCGAATGCCAAAATAATGGACGTTCGACATAGCACGTCCTTACAATACTTCGTTGATTATCTTGTAATAGTCCGAATAGGCTGGGCGTTTCTTAAGCACCGTTTCCAAGTATTCTTCAAGCACCGCTTTGTCTTGCACGGGGTCTTTTACAATAGCACCAACCAAATTGCTGCTGAGGTTTTCAGCATCTAATCTACCATTGCCAAACCAATTCGCTTGACTCAGTCCACCAACCATCACAGCAATTGCTTCTGCTGTTGAAAGGTTTCCTGTCGGTGTTTTGAGTGTTACTTTACCATCAAGAGTTTCACCGCCACGTAATTCTCTAAACATAGTGACTACTTTTTCAATTTCACTTTGTGCATCCAGTGGCATCGGTAATTCTAAGCTCGCGCTCATTTCTGCGACGCGTTTTGAGATGATTGATATTTCCTGCGCCATATCATCCGGTAGGGGCAGCACCACAACATTAAAGCGGCGTTTTAATGCAGCCGACAGTTCGTTCACGCCTTTATCACGATTATTTGCTGTCGCAATGATATTAAAGCCTCGTTGGGCATAGACGGCTTCATTCAACTCCGGGATTGGTAACATTTTTTCTGACAATACCGTGATCAACGTATCTTGTACGTCCGAACCCATGCGCGTTAATTCTTCAAGGCGGCAAAGCGTCCCTGATTCCATTGCACGATATAAAGGCGTTGGCACGAGCGCTTCACGGCTTGGCCCATTTGCCAAAAGCTGTGCATAGTTCCAACCGTAGCGGATCTGGTTTTCGTCTGTGCCTGCTGTACATTGAATAACCTGAGTACTGTTACCACAGATCCCCGCAGCAAGGTGTTCTGACACCCAAGACTTAGCCGTGCCCGGCACACCGAGTAACAATAAAGCGCGATCGGTTGCAAGTGTTGCTACCGCGGTTTCAATTAATCGGCGATTACCTATGTACTTTGGACTTATTTCAATACCGCTTTTAGTTTTACCACCCAGCAAATACGTTACCACTGCCTGCGGCGATAACGCCCAATTTTCAGGTTTGTTGCCTACGTCCTCGGCTTTTAGTGCATCTAGTTCTGTTTGATAAGTGATTTCTGCCGGTTGGCGAAGGATGCCACTCATAGTTAGTTCCTTTTTGTATTAACCCTGATCTGCAGTCAGGCCAATTTGTCTTAGTACTTACTCAATTTGAAGGAGCAAATCTGACGCTAACTG
>NZ_JAKEVK010000167.1:0-10859 GCF_022398435.1 Pseudoalteromonas sp. Isolate6
GGTAAGGAACACACTGCCATTTTTCTTAATATAAAAGAGTCTTAATAAACTTGATGCTAAACGAATCGTATTCACCTCTTTGGTGATAAAGGGGGCGATTTGGTCGACATCCAAGTGGGATAAGTCAAAGCATATTTTTTGTGATAAGGTGGTTTTTACACTTTGAATATATTCAGTTTGCGACTCGGGATGCAACGTAGTTCTGAATGCTGGGTGGTGAGCGATAAGTAGGGTAAGTGCACGATAAACTAACGCATAAGTCAGCGTGTGATCTTCGTCTTTTAGTGCCATAGTATGATTGACTACCCAAAGGTGATTTTTACCACCCATTGCCAGTAGATGTTGACGATTAGGCAGGCTAGGTATCTGTATTGCGTCACTATCTACATAACTAGATTCATCTACAGTCAGGTTTATCGTGTCGAATGCATCAGACCGAGCTTGGCCCACAAGCATGGCCATATGATCCAAACAAGGGTTACTAACAAAGGCTTTTATTGTAATAGATAGATTGAGCTCATGGTTGATGGTCGCAACGAGATCGATCAATTGAATTGAGTTGCCGCCAAGTTCAAAAAAGGACTTAAACGGATCAAAAGTGGTTAGGTGTAACTTATTTTGCCAAAGTTGAAGCAGTGTCTTAGAGTAGCCTTGCAACATGCCATCTGTATGCTGGGTATTGTTCTCGAGCTGCGCTCGTTTAGACAGTGCGAGTTTATCTGTTTTGCCATTTGGTGTAAGCGGTAATTGTTCAAGTACCCTTATTTCAGCGGGTTGCATAAAGTGTGGTAATCGCTCTGCAATATACTGGCGCAATGCGATGAGATTTATATCTTTGGGCGATTGGGTAACGATAAAGGCAGTTAGCATATTAGCCTGATTCAGCACCACGGCTACGGCGTCAATACCTTGGTATTGAGAGATAGTGTTTTCTATTTCAGAAATTTCTATTCTAAAACCATTTAGCTTAATTTGTTGGTCTATACGTCCTTGGTAAATCAGTTGTCCCTTACTATCAATTTTCACTAAGTCGCCAGTTTTATAGGCGCTAGTTTGGGTATCAGTGATATTGAGTAATACAAATTTCTCATCGGTTCGCTGGGGGAGATTCAAATAGCCATTAGCTAGCCCATCGCCAGTGATGAGCAGTTCACCAGTGGCACCTCTTGGCAATATTTGGTGATGCTTATTAACAACATAAAATTGAGTATTGGCAATGGGCTTCCCCAGATGGATGTCATCATCATGCTTTAATAATGCAATTGATGACCACACCGTTGTTTCAGTTGGTCCATACATATTCCAAAGAGAAACATTTTGTTGGTTGAGGTAGTGTTGCAACTCCAATGGCAGCGCTTCTCCACCACTTAGCACTGTGGTATTAGCACTAAATTGTACATTAAAGTTCTTAAGCATACCGAGCGAAGTCGGAGTTGCCTGAATAAAATTAATAGCTGCTCTATCGATAAGCGATTGTAACTGTTGAGGGTCTTTGCCTTGCTCCGCGGTTGCTAGGTGGATCCTGCCGCCACTGAGTAACGGTAGATATAATTCCAATACATGAATATCAAATGAGATCGAAGTCACTGCTAGTGCACGGGTATTGGTACTTAGTACAAATGTTTCTTGCATCGCGGTTATAAAATTTCTTAATGCAAGATGGGAGACAGTAACACCCTTGGGTTTACCCGTGGAACCTGAGGTATAAATTACATAAGCAAGTGAATCTATTGCGGTACAAGGCGATAAGTCTTCATGAGTTGCCACTTCTCCATGGTTGCATTGTAAGCTCAGCACTGGAACATTAAAGAGTTGGCAGCGTGTCTCCAATTTATAATCACATAAGATAAGTTGTGCATTTGAATCATTCACCATATGCTCAACTCTTACTACTGGGTAGTCTGGGTCTAATGGCAGATAGGCATGACCACTACGCAAGATAGCTAACATCGCCGCAACCATATGAACTGAGCGCTGACAATACACGCCAATAAAGCAATTATGGTGAAGTGGTTGTGTTTGGATGAGGGTAGTGTATTTCTCGACAAGTTTTTGTAGCGCTTGATAACTATATGTTCCAGAATCGTCTACTATCGCAATCTTATCTTTATATTGAGCAAATGTATGTTGTAGAGCCTCGGGTAAAGCATCGTGTTTGCTATAGTCTCTATGTGCACCTTGCCAACTTTGTTGAATATCGTTGCGTTGCTTTGGCGCGACAAAAGCAACAGAGGACATAGGTGAGGTTGCATTTTGTAGCAAGGTATCCAAGAGGTGTGAGAAGTTTTCGGCTAGCTGTTCGATAGTTTGATGATGATATAAATCACACGCATATTCCCACTCTAACAACAACGCATCAGAATGCTCAAATATATCGAGAGTCAGATCAAACTTAGCCTTACGAAATTGTTGCTTGGTCGGTGTGATCTCGATACCTTTTAACTCTGGCACAATAGGCTTCATATTGTGCATAGCAAGGAATATGTTAATCAACGGTGGCTGATTATGATGCCTCGGGATCGATATCTTTTCTAACAGCACTTCAAATGGTAAATGCGCATGCTCAAATGCTTCACTGGTTTGCTGTTTTGCAGCATGCACTAACGTAGCAAATGAACTACCTAAATCAACACTTTGTCTAAGTACAACGGTATTGGCAACAAAGCCCATTAACGTCTGTAATTGAGGGTGATCTCGATTGGCCACAGGAGTACCAATCACGATATCTTCTTCATTGCTGTAGAATGCGAGCAAAACATTAAATAAGCTATAAACAACAGTAAAAGGAGTGCAAGCGTGTGCTTTAGCAAATGCTTTTATGCATGCAAACTGCTCGCTATTGATATGGCTTGTATAAACCTGTGCTGGCAGATCTGAGAAAGAAGGTCTGTTTTTATCACTAGGAAAAGTAACATTTGTTGTACAAGTTTTGAGTTTGGCTTGCCACCACTGACTGAGTAAATCCAATTGTTGTGGTTCTAGAACTGCGCGTTGCCACAGTGCGTAGTCAATGTAGCTTATGGAGTCGTATTCTGTGTCAACGGAGAGCCCATCAATTAATTGAGCATAGACGCTCGCAACCTGTTGACAAAAAAGCGCAATAGACCATCCATCTGCGGCGATATGATGTATTACAAAAACAAAGTAATAATGATTAGGACTTTTTTGAAACAGCTCAACACGAATAGGGTTTTCACTACTTAAGTTAAACGGCTTTTCCACACATTTCTGGATAGCGGTAAATATAGCTGAGTCACTCAAACCTGAACATTTATGTATGTTAAAGACTCCAGTGCTGTTGTCTCCAAGGTATTGCTGTATTGATGAGTCTGTCTTTTGATATTGAGTTGTCAGTATGTTGTTGTGAGCAATAACATGTAGGATTGACTGTTCAAAAAGCGCTAAATTCAGTAATCCCTTTAGGTCAAATACCTTAGCAAGGTGATACTCAGTCGCTCCCTCTCGTAGCGAATCAGCCAGCCACATACGTTGTTGTTGAAATGATACCTCAGACCGCGTGTGTGACCGGCTTGTCTTGATCGGCTGTGACAGTTTGAGTATTAACTGTTTCATTTTATTGCGTTTTAGCATCGCAATAAGGTTTTGTTTTTCCGCTTTTATTTCATTGATCAACTCAGTGCTTGGTTGTGTTTTTGCGTGTAACTCGAGTTGGTCATCAACACTGAGTGAAAATGAAATACCAAGCGTTTGGCACTTTTCAATTAACTGTTCCATTATAAAGTGACCTTTACGACTTGTTCATTGGTAACGACATCAATTGCAGGTTGATGATATTCTTCGTATAAGGCCGCGATAAAGCTCGTAAGCTTAGTTACGGAATCGTGTTTCATAACTAAAGAAGCGGGAAGGGGGTTATCACAAAGTGTTTGCAATCTCTGCTTAAGCTCTATAGCCATTAATGAATTGAGGCCATAGTCAAACACGCTGGAGCCACTTTCAATGTTGTTGGCATCTTGTAACCCAAGTACTTTAGCTAATTCATCCTTGATACGGCATTCGAGTAGCGTATGTCGAGATGCTGAACTTGCCTCAAGTAACTGGGCTTTTATTGGATCTTCATCTTTATTTAAGTCTGTTGATTGGAATTGTGAAAATACGCTACTACCTGTTGCCATTTTTGCATTGAGCCAATCTACTTTGAAAATACCAATTTGAGGTTTTGTACTTTGTAGTGAGCGCGCTAATTCAATGACCCCTTCGTTAGAGGTGAGCGGATGCATTCCAGCTTGCAACATAGCTTGTTGCTCTTGTTCTGAAAGTTGTGCCGCCATGCCTGCTTCTAACCACGGTCCCCAATTTAAGCTAAGGGCCGGCTTCCCTTGCTGTCTTCTAGCGACACATAGACCATCCATAAAAGCGTTAGCAGTTGCATAGTTCGCTTGACCCGCCCAGCCAACAATTGATGCGATTGAGGAAAAGCAAACAAAATAGTCGAGTGCTAAAGAGCTTGTGGCGAGGTGCAGATACCAAGCGCCATTCACTTTTGGTGCTAAAACTGAATACATGTGTTCTGCTGTTTGGGCTGAGAAAGTTGCATCTTTAAGCAAACCAGCCGCATGGAATATACCTTTTAGCGGAGTCGCCGTAGCAGTAATCTTGTTTATCAACTCAATGACATCATTATATTGACTAATATCAGCTTGAATGTAATTAATAGTGCATCCTGATTGTGCAGCGGTTTTGATAATAGTATTAAGGCGATTGTTAAGTGGACTTCTACCCGAAACAAAGATTTGTTTTGCGCCTTGATTAAATAACCAAGTTACCACTTCAAGGCCTATTCCTCCTTGTCCTCCAGTAACAAGATAGCTACTGTCATGGAAGTGAACACTCGGAGCATGTGCTAGGCGTGCTACCGGAGGCAAAGTGTTAAGAGTTACTACTTGATATTCCTGTTGAAACTTTGTTGTGAGTGCATCAATTGGTACGCTCAAAGGTTGACTTAAAGCTATCTGTTCATACTCATTTAATGACTCGACAATCTGAACTATAAACGCATGTAATGATTCTATAGATTGGGTTTTATTTAACTGTATTGTAGGTTTTATATAGTTGTAGTTGGCTTCATTTAATTTAGTTTTTGGTCGTGGTTCAGCACTCACAATATGTGCGCCGTAACTTAACTTCTCTTGCAGTATGATTGGCATCGTCATCACAGTATCAATGACCAAGATGTCAATAGGTTCTAGTACATCGAGATGGTCGGCTGATTCAATAATATGAATGGAGCACCCCGCGGTTTTTAAGCAGGAAATAGCAGCAAGACTGGCAGCTGTGGTAGGGCTAAAAAAAGTCACAGTAGTAGTTTGTGTCAAAAGTGTTTGCACTAAGGCAAGAGATTGATGAACAACCGCTAAGTTTTCAGTTAACCAAGATGTACTAATGTCAGGTAGCGACACGAACGGCACTGTGTTATCTAGGTAATTGGTGATGCCACAATTGGCGAGTGCTACTTTGGGTTCAGCAACATCTTTAAGCTGATAAACAAAGTAACTAGGTCGATTTGCCAAAACTGCACGGTTGATTGAGATGGCATGTACAGGAGTAGTTTTGTTTTCGTCATCATGCTCGTAGGCAACCCAACTTTCCCCATCAAGGTGCCAATTGTAATATTTTGATTTTTGCGTAGTAACGGTAAAATATTTATCTTCAGCGCAAGCTTGAGAACTTAGATGCTCAAGTCGTTGAACGAAAGCTTGACCATCACGAATCGCCATTTCAGTATCGCTGAGTTGTTTTGTATTAAGTAGCAGCTCAAAGGTGTCAACACTAGATAACTGTTGGTCTATATCTAGTAATCTGAGCTTGAATTGTTGGTTTTCAGCGGCAAATACTCTCAACATACCCCAAAGCGCACTTTGCAAGGGGTTAACTAGAGTTTGGCTAACAGCTTGAGCATATCTCGTCACGGCGATTACTTCTAATGGCTTACCCCAGGCTGCAGCTTGGATCGCTTGAAAGTAGCTAAGTGGTGCGACCAAAGCTTCATCGATAATGCTATGCGGAAGACATTCATTTGGCATTTTGATATCGGATAAATGGCTAAGATCTATAATTAAGCGTTCAGTGCTGGTTAAATAAGGGGTTAACTTTTCTGTGATCAAAGCAACATCATCGTTACTGCTAATATTAACCACTGGATAATGCCCTAAGCCTTTTATTGGAAAGCCTTTTCGAAGAATACAAAGCGTATTGGCCTGAGTTTCTGTTTTGGTTATAGGCGTTGTCAAATTTTGCCAAGTGTAGTGATATTTAAGTTCTTTTAAAGGGTTCAGCTGATGTTGCGTATTGGCTTTTAGCTCGATTCCTAAAATGGAAATGCAAAGCTGTCCGTCTAACGTATAGATATTTAGATCGCCAACACAAAGCGGATCACTGAGTAAGGTTACATCAAGTAATGAGAAGCAATGGCTAGGGGGCTTTTGATGGTAGATAATTTCATCAATTTTCACAGGAAGGTACGAATGTTCGACTAATTGAAAGAAGCTTTGAAAAGCTCCATCAAGCAACATAGGGCTTAACATAACTTTCGAGTCTTCCTGAGAGTCACATTGTATCTCTACTAAAACCTGCGATGATGATTTCCAACATTGCACCACACTTTGAAAGAGTGCTTGATAGTTCATATCTAAGCGATGGCAATGAGTATAAAACTCATCTTTACTTATACACTGCTCAAATTCTCGTGTGTTTTGGTCAAAAGTTTTGCCTTGGATGATTGTTTTTTCGCTCCACTCCACAGTAAATCGGCTTTGCTGGAACCAGGACTCTTTTTCAAAGCTAAACAAAGAGATAGTTGAGTTTTCAACATTAAGTCGAGTCTCAAGAGTGATCTCCTCATCATTGAGATATAATGGTCTATTAAACTCAACATCACTGAGGGTGTATTTCGTATCGTCTGCTTGGACTCGAGCCAGTTGCAATGCAGCTTCAATGTATGCCGCGCCTGGATAGATGGTTTCATTACCCACCTGATGTCCTGTTAAGTGCTGCTGATTTTTTGTACTGATTTTGTTTTGCCAAATAGGCTGCTGGCTGAGTAACTGTTGACCGAGTGTTGGCAAACTAAGATCTAAGAAAGCGTCTCGCTTTTGCTTGTTTTCAATGCGAGAAAGTTGAACATCAGGATGCTCATGCCAGTAGGATTGATGTTCCCATTGATAATTTGGTAGCCGAACATTGTGATTAGGGGGGCAATTTTTCACATGTAAAGCTTCTTTAGGGTCTAACAAACCTGATGTTGCTAAAGCTCCCAACCCTGCTGCAAACTGGAGTTCGTCGTCTTCGTTACGGATCATAAAAGAGGTTGCAAAAATAGGGAGGTCCGAGGCCACCTGTTTAATAACATTTGACAGTACCGTATGCGGACTAATTTCAATAAAATTCCTTACGCCATCATCCAGTAAGTTTTGTATCGCTTTTTCAAAGTAAACTGGCTCCCGAACATTCTGAGGCCAATATTCAGCGGTCCACTTTTGCCAATCGGCAATTGAACCTGTCACGGTGGAGTATAGTGAAATATTTGGTTCGCTTGGATGAAGAGGTGACAAAGAATCAATCAGTGGCTTATTAAGCTTATCCATTACTGGACTGTGATATGGCACTTCAACGTTTAAAAATCTAGAAAACTTGCCCTGTAGCTCTAGCTCATCTGAGATTGCTTGTAGATTGTTGGTATCACCAGAGAGAGTAATAGAAGTTTTGCTATTGATTGCAGCGATTGACACAGCTCCAAAGTGCTTATTACAAAGCATTTGAGCTTGGGTTTCATTGATTCCAACAGCTAGCATTTTCCCCTCACCAGCGGTTGTTTGTTGTAGCCGACTACGGTGATAGATAATACGAAGCGCCTCTTCAAAATTATAAACACCAGCACAATAGCTTGCTGCTACTTCTCCTGCGCTATGACCAACGATGGCATCAGCCTTGATACCGTAATGAGCTAATAGCTTAAACAATGCAATTTGAATCGCGAATATTGCTGGTTGTGCGTATTGTGTTTCATGTATTTCGTCATCAGCATAGTGCATTTTCTCAATTAAAGACCATGACACATATTGTTGTAGTGCGATGTCAACTTTATCCAGCTCAGCCTTGAATAAAGCATTGCTGCTATATAAAGCTTGTCCCATTTTTGGCCAAGTAGTTCCCATTCCAGAGAAAACAAAAGCGATTGGGGCAGAGGAGGTTGGTTGGGAGGCTGCGCTACGATTAACTTTGTTGGGCCGCTCGGAAATAAAGTCTTCAAGTTGCGTAATCAACGCGGTTTTGTCTCGCGCGGTGAAAACCGCTCTATTTTTAAAGGCAGTCCGTAATAACACTGAGTTACTACAAAAATCGGGTACGTCACTTTCATCAAGTGGTTTTAAGTGGTCTAGATAGGCGGATACTTGTAACTTAAGCGCAGCAGCTGATTTTGCGCTGACGAATAGCTGCAACAAACTAGGACGGGTAGAGCAGGATCTGGAGGTTGATTGTGCTTGCTCAATCACGACATTGGCATTAGTACCTCCAAAACCAAACGAATTTACAATAGCGCGACGAGGAGTGTAATCGCCCCTATTTGGCCAAGCAGTGTTATCTGTCACTATTTTTATATTTAATTGTGCCTCGTTGATAGCGGGGTTAATAGTGTGACAATGCAATGTTTTTGGGATTATGCCGCTATTCATGGCATTGATCGTTTTAATCAAGCCAGCTATCCCTGCTGTTGGTTCAGTATGGCCGATGTTACTTTTAACTGACCCAATTAAGCACGGCTCTATCTCTTGGGATCGCGCACCGAGTACAGTGCCTAGCGCATTTACTTCGATAGGGTCGCCGACTGCAGTGCCAGTCCCGTGTGCTTCTGCATAATCTATATCACTACCAGTAAGACCTGCAATGGCCAGGGTTTTTGATAAAAGTTGCTGCTGTGCATGTCCATTTGGTACGGTGATCCCGCTAGTCTGGCCGTCTTGATTCGTACCACTTGCTTTGATTATCGCAAGAACCGGGTTTTGATCTTTAATCGCCTCAGACAGCTTTTTTAACACGACTACCGCAACACCTTCACTCCTAACATAACCATTCGCATCGCTAGAAAAGCTTTTACAGAGCCCATCAGGTGAAAGCATGGAGGCTTTACAAATCGACATTGTCATCTCTGGTCTCAGTAATAAGTTTACACCACCAGCTAAGGCAATTTGGCTGTCTCCGCTGTGAATCGCTTTACATGCTAAATCTAGTGCTACAAGTGAGGAGGAGCAAGCGGTGTCAAGCGTAAGACTGGTACCGTGAAAATCAAAACAGTAGGATAGTCGGTTCGCCGTGAGCGTCATTGAAGACCCTGTCGCAGAGTGACTAGAAACCAATTCATGGGCATTGCTATCGGTTTGTAATTGCTCAAAGTCGTGCATAAACTGACCCATGAATACACTAGTATCACTGCCTCTAAGCTTATCAACATCTAATCCTGCATTTTCTAGCGCTTCATAGGCGACTTCGAGTGCCCAGCGTTGTTGCGGGTCGATATAGGGGGCTTCCTTAGGGGAGATACCAAAGAAAGGGGCATCGAATAACGATAGACCAGATAAAAAACCTCCATTTTTAACATACATTTTTCCTGCTTTATCGCGATCACTATCATAGTAGGCGTCGACATCCCAACGCTCTTTAGGAATTTCCGTGATGCCATTACCACCGTTTATTAGGAAGTTATGAAAATCAAAAGGGGAGTTATTTTCTCCAGGAAGACGACATGATACACCAATGACAGCGATGTCATTTTGTTGCTCAGTTGCAGTTTGGTTGTTATTCATCTTTTACTCCAAAATTCGGTAATTTATTAGATTGCTTGACTAAGTGTTGGGCTAGACTTTTTGTGAAACAGGGTACCTGTCAGGGCGCTATTTGGGCGGGTATGTGCAGTCAATATATCTTGCCAACTCAAGCCTTGTTGTAGGAGGTATGTTGCAACCGAACAATGTTTATTATGAATATAAGCAATATTTTCTTTGGCACTGCTGTAGGTATCTTCTTTTACTTTTGGATGAGGATAATGAACAGCTTTAGCTTCTGTTATCAATTCGAATTTACAGCCCAGATTATGTAATCTTAACGCAAGTTCTACATCTTCCCCTCCCCAGCTACAAAAATACTCATCGAAGCCACCAGCCTCGTAAAGTGCATGAGTTTTGCATGATGCATGGCAGGTCCAAAAGATAAGCCAAGGCTCATTGATTTGGTGAAGAGAAAAATGGTGGGAGCGTAAAAAGGCAGCTCTACAGTCTTGGTATTGTTCTAGGAAAGCGCTATCGGTAAAGATATTTTCTTCAGATAATCGATGCTTGAATTTACGTAAGTTTGATTCTTCTAGTTCTTCAAATCCGAAGCAAAGCCCAATTAATACACCGACATCACTTCTTTGGTAGCGTGTTAAGTGTTGAGAAAGGCAGGAGGGCTCGGCTATAACACCTGAGTCTAAAAAGAGGACATGTTCAAATTGAGCATTTAAGATGCCAATATTTCTCGCTCGAGCGACACGGAATCCCTCATCCTGTTGAAAGTAATATTTTATTGACAATGTGTCTGAAAATGATTTCACGACCTCACGGGTATCGTCACTCGAACCATCGTCTACGATAATAATCTCAAAAAGAGTGATATCGAGGGTTTGTTTTTCTAAGCTCTGTAATGTCAGACGTAATAGCTGGCTACGGTTATAGGTGGGGATAATAACGCTGATCCCTGTTCTCCAATCTTTCATTTATTTATTCCTTTGGTTTGCATTCATTGCAAAAACTAGCACCGAAATTGGATACGTTATTTTTAATATGTAAATTATAGGTGTCAATATG
>NZ_JAKEVK010000168.1:0-10788 GCF_022398435.1 Pseudoalteromonas sp. Isolate6
ATGTAAATGACTTATCATAAATTTACCCAACAAAACCTGCATACGTATGCAGGTTTTTTACAGCCCCATGAGCATGACGTATTCTTTGGCAAAATTAGTGGTGAAAGTGCCTAGTATCGTATTTACTTGATACTCAGCACGACCACAGAATAAACACGCACATAGCCTGGAGAAAGTGCATGGCAAATAATGAATGGTGGAAAGGCGCGGTTATCTATCAAATATATCCACGTAGCTTTCAGGACAGTAACGCAGATGGTATTGGCGACTTACAGGGTATTATTCAGCGACTAGACTACATTAAGTCGCTTGGTGTTGATGCAGTATGGATTTCACCATTTTTTAAATCACCGATGAAAGACTTTGGCTATGATATTAGCGATTATCGCGATATCGATCCTATGTTCGGCACACTCGACGATTTTGATACGCTTATCAGCGAAGCACATAACCGTGATATTAAGATCATCATTGATCAGGTACTTAGTCATACCTCAAATCAACACCCTTGGTTTGTCGAAAGTCGTGAAAACAAAACAAACGACAAAGCAGACTGGTATGTATGGGCCGATGCCAATCCAGACGGCAGTCCACCAAACAATTGGCTATCCATTTTTGGCGGTGTTGCCTGGCAGTGGGAGCCTAGACGTTGCCAATATTACCTGCATAACTTCTTAACTGAGCAGCCGGATCTTAACTTTCATCACCCTGAAGTGCGTAAAGCCGTACTAGACAACGTCGAATTTTGGCTTAAAAAAGGCGTTGATGGATTTAGACTAGATGCCATCAACTTCTGTTTTCACGACAAGCAGCTTAGGGATAATCCAGCTAAGCCTATTGAGCTTCGTCAAGGTCGTGGCTTTAGCGAAGACAACCCTTATGCTTTTCAGTACCATTATTACAACAATACACAACCTGAAAACTTACTGTTCATGGAAGAGATCCGTGCCTTATTAGATAGATACCCAGGCACAGTTAGCTTGGGTGAGATAAGCTCAGAAGACTCTTTGCAAACAATGGCAGAGTACACAGCCGATGGTAACAAGCTACACATGGGTTATAGCTTTGAGCTCCTAACTAACGATTATAGTGCAAAGTACATCAGAGAAACGGTTGCTCGCCTAGAGTCAGTCATGACCGAAGGTTGGCCATGTTGGGCGTTTGCAAATCACGATGTAGAACGGGTAGCAAGTCGCTGGAGTGTAGATGGCAAGGTGAACGATACGCAGGTCAAAATGCTCACCGCCCTTCTCGGTTCATTGCGCGGTAGCGTCTGTATGTATCAAGGCGAAGAACTTGGACTTGGCGAAGCCACCGTTGCTTTCGAGGAGCTGCAGGACCCATATGGCATTACCTTCTGGCCAAACTTTAAAGGCCGTGATGGCTGTAGAACGCCGCTTCCGTGGACAAAAGAAAAAACCAATGCTGGATTCTCAGAATCTAAGCCTTGGTTACCAGTTTCTGAAGCGCATGCGCTACGAGCTGTAGATGAACAGGCAGTAGATGACTATTCAACGCTCAGCTACTATCAAGCTTTTTTACAGTGGCGAAATGCGCAACCTGCACTAAAAACAGGCGATATTGAGTTTATTGATACTCCAGAGCCAGTATTAGCTTTTTACCGTAAAGCACAAACCCAGACACTGCTGTGCGCATTCAACTTAGCCGCTACTCAGCAAAGCGTGACACTTCCTGAAGTTGCATTAATGCAGTGCGACCTGAAGCACCTAAGTGGCACGGCAAGCGCAAATGTACTCACTCTTGATGCATTTGGTTGCTACTTCGCTAAGGTTATTTAATTTTAGGGTCTATTGAAAGTAACAGAGTGGTTAAGCTGCTCTGTTATCACCCAGCGCTTTACCTACCTCACACTGCAATTGCGGCAGCTCCAATGCTTTAAAGTAAAGCCAGCCTTGGTGAATATTCACTCCTCGACTTTTTAGGTAACTTGCTTGAGCCTGAGTTTCTACCCCTTCGGCAATCAGTTTTTTGTCCAGCTTTTCCGCCATATCAATCACCGCCGATAAAACCGGGGATTGCAAAGTATCTAGGCCAATCGATGCGACAAAGCTCTGGTCTATTTTCAGTAGGTCAATCGGAAAACTTTGCAGGTACTGCAGACCACTATACCCCGTGCCAAAATCATCAATCGCGATTTCTATTCCGGCACGTTTGAGCTCAGTTAGTACCGTTTTGGTTTGAGCTTGTGTCAGCACATCGCGCTCAGTTAATTCAATAGTCAACGATGATATTTGACATTTTGCAGCGAGTAAGGCGTCTATATAGCGCTTAGAACCCAGAAGTAAACCATTAACGTTAAAAGAAACCTTAAAGTCTGGCTGAACTTCTAAGATGTCCGTTAAATCACGCACAGCGTTTTCGACTTGCGCTATCGAGATATCTAAAATAGTACCATCTCGCTCAGCCTCGGGAACAAAGTAAGCTGGCCCTAGCACACCTTCAAGTGGATGTCGCCAACGAATGAGCACCTCTACGCCCACTATCGACTTCACTTCGGAATTAACGAGTGGTTGATATACGTTAAACAGCTCATCATTTGCCAATGCTCTTAGTATTTGGGTTTTACTGCTTAACTGGCGCTTGTCATAACTGATTAATAACAACGTAAGGCCAACCCAAGAGACGCCATAAAAAACACTCCAGAGTATTAACCATAACCAACCTAGACTCACTAGTTGCTCGTCATTTTTTGCAATAATCAAACTCATCTGCGGTAAACTTGGAATAGCAGCAACGTAAGCAAATTTTACTTTTCCATCATCAAAAAGTGCTTCTACTGCACGGCTATTAGCGGACGGAAATAGTTTTTGACGGATTGGCAAAGCGTATTTACCATTTAAAAAAATCGGCACACCCGTGCTATTGTCGACCAAGGCAGCAAAATCGGTATTATGATGAGCCGAAATATCAAGCATACTCTTCAGCCAATGAGCAGGGATCAACACATTCACTTCATAGCCATCGTCTCTTGTACGTGCTAGAACAAAGGCTGGAAGCTCCAGGTAGTCAGTAATAACTGGACCGTAGTATCTTAGCCCGGGCTTTTTTATGGGGGCACTGGTATTAACAGGTGGAGTGAGCTGCCCAAAAGAGTTGCAAACCAATTTCCCTTTACTATCTACTATACCTATTTCGCTCATACCTGGATTTTCAAAAACCAATCTACGCATGTACTGTAGACCCTCAGGGTCACAATTCGAAGAAAGGTGGATAGCATGTTTTAAGGTATCGTCTACTACAGCAAACTCTTTGTTGATGTCAGATACAATCCGACTCGCTACGGTAGTAAGGTTGGATTTAGCAGTCTCTTTTTGATGCACATAAGTGAATGCTGCCAAAATTGAAAATACAAAGGTGCAAGACAACCAAGCAATAAAGATATTCTTAAACAACTTGCTTAAGGAGTGTGCTCCTCGCATAAGCTCTCCACTCCACAGAACGCAACTAAGCGCAGAGTGTAGCTTGAATATGTGACAAAACTATTTCAATATAAAAAAAGCCTTGGTATCACCACCAAGGCTTTCTTATATTACAAGTTTTTGCTTGTGCCGACCTCAACACGGGTTTTTAACTTTTGGCCAGGCCTAAAAGTTACCACGCGTCGCGCAGAGATAGGAATATCTTCCCCAGTTTTTGGGTTCCTACCTGGGCGTTCCTTCTTGTCGCGAAGGTCAAAGTTACCAAACCCAGAGAGCTTTACTTGCTCGCCGTTTTCTAGCGCTGAGCGGATTTCTTCAAAAAACGCTTCAACTAAGTCTTTGGCATCTTTCTTATTGATCCCCAGTTTTTCAAATAGGTGTTCAGCTATGTCGGCTTTAGTAAGCGCCATATCTAGTCCCTCAACGATGCATTGAATTGTTTGGCCAGTTCGGCCACCACGTTTTCTACAACCGCGTTGATGTCTTTCTCTTCGAGCGTTCTATCAACCGCTTGTAATGTTAGAGCAATGGCTAAACTCTTATGATCAGGTTCAACCCCTTGCCCTTTGTACACATCGAATAAGTTTAGGTCAACTAATTGATTTCCGCCAACTTTCTCAATGCACTCTAAAATATCGCCTATTTTTACGTCATCTGCAACTAAAATAGCAATATCTCTTCTATTTGATGGGAATTTCGAGATACTAACTGCTTCTGGAAGCAGGCGATTTTCTAAAGCAGCCATGTCGATTTCAAATACATATGGTGTATCTTTAAGCTCTAACGGCTTTAATAGCTGAGGGTGAACAGCACCGATGAAACCAACCTTTTTACCGTCTGCATAAATTGCAGCTGATTGACCTGGGTGCAAACCATCGCTCGCTTCTGCTTTAAAGCTAAAGCGTGCTTTATCGTTACAAAGCGCAAGTAATGCTTCTACATCGCCTTTCACATCAAAGAAATCCACTTTACGTGAAGGCACAGACCAGTGTTCGTTGTGCGTATTACCATACGCGATACCACCGATCACAGCAGTTTGACGTACGCCGTTTTCCGCGCTGTCGTCTTTGATGAACTTAAGGCCCGTTTCGAATAAGCGAATACGTGACTGTTGACGGTTTTGGTTATAAGAAACCGCATTGATAAGCCCTGTCATCAAGCTTACACGCATTGCTGACATTTCAATCGAAATTGGGTGCGGAAGAATTAATGCATCGGCTTCAGGATGTAGCTGCTGCTGTGCTTTTGGATCAACGAAACTGTATGTGATGGCTTCTTGATAACCACGGCTTACTAACTCATCTCTAAAACGCGCTACAGGCAAATGGGCTTCTTGATGATCTGTCATCTTTAACGCTGCGGTTGGCGCCACATTTGGGATATTGTTGTAACCAAATACGCGAGCAACTTCTTCAATTAAGTCTTCTTCGATACTAATATCGAAGCGATAGCTTGGCACTGTTGCTTGCCACTGGCCGCCTGCAAATGTTACAGCTAAGCCCAGACGCGTTAAAATGTCTGACACTTTAGCATCTTCGATATGATAACCGATCACACGGTCTAAACGCTCACGGCGTAACGTCACCTGACGCTCTTTTGGTAAATCTGCTTCTGACACAGCTTCAACAATCGGGCCTGCTTCACCGCCAACGATTTCAAGTAACAAGCCTGTCGCTCTTTCCATTGCATCACGCTGCAGCACTGGGTCTACACCACGCTCGTAACGGTGCGATGCATCGGTATGCAAACCGTAGTTACGTGCCTGACCTGCAATCGCAAGCGGTGCAAAGAACGCGCTTTCTAGCAAGATGTCATTTGTCTCGTCACTAACACCAGACTGTTCACCACCGAAAATACCGGCCATCGCAAGTGCTTTATTATCATCAGCAATCAGTAGCGTTGATGGATTAAGCTTCGCCGTGTTGCCGTCTAACAATACTAGCTCTTCATTCTCAAAGGCATTACGTACTTTAATTCCACCTTCGATTTGGCTTAAATCGAACGCGTGCATCGGGTGACCTAGCTCAAGCAACACGTAGTTCGTTACGTCAACAACTGGATCAATCGAGCGAACACCGCAGCGGCGCAGTTTCTCTACCATCCAAAACGGGGTCTCTGCTTTAACATTAACGCCCTTGATCACACGACCTAAGTAGCGTGGACATGCTTCGCTATTTACCAGTTCAATAGAGATTTTATCATCAATCGTTGGCGCAACAGGCGTGATAGCAACTTCTGTTACGTCAATGCTGTTTAGTACCCCAACTTCACGAGCCAGACCTTTGATCCCTAAACAGTCGCTACGGTTAGCCGTTAAATCAACGTCAATAGTCACGTCGTTCAAGCCAAAGTATTCACGAATGTCTTGGCCAATTGGCGCATCCATAGGGAGTTCTAAAATACCGTCTGAACTTTCCGCCATGCCAAGCTCTTCAAACGCACACAACATACCGTGAGACGGCTGACCACGAAGTTTGGCTTTCTTAATTTTGAAATCGCCAGGAAGCGTTGCGCCCACTTTAGCAACCGCTACTTTTAAACCGGCACGGCAGTTAGCGGCACCACAGACAATATCTAGTAGCTCGTCTTCGCCTACATTTACTTTTGTTACTCTAAGTTTGTCAGCATCTGGGTGTTGACCACATTCGACCACTTCACCGACAACCACACCTTGGAAGTCACCGGCAACTGGGTCTACACCATCAACTTCTAAACCCGCCATTGATAATTGCTCAGATAACGCATCAGTATCAATTGCTGGATTGACCCACTCGCGTAACCACTTTTCACTGAATTTCATACTTTTGTCGCTCTTATCTGAATTGGTTTAGGAATTTTAAGTCGTTTTCGAAGAAAGCTCTTAAGTCAGTTACGCCGTAACGTAACATCGTCAAACGCTCAACCCCCATACCGAAGGCGAAACCAGTGTATTTTTCAGGGTCAATGCCTACCGATCGCAATACGTTAGGGTGCACCATGCCGCAGCCTAGTACTTCAAGCCATTTACCATTTTTACCTTTTACATCTACCTCAGCAGAAGGTTCTGTAAACGGAAAGTATGAAGGACGGAAACGGATTTCCATATCTTCTTCAAAGAAGTTGCGTAGGAAATCGTGCAAAATCCCTTTAAGTTCTGTAAAGCTTACGTTAGTGTCTACCATCAAGCCTTCAACTTGGTGGAACATTGGCGTATGTGTTTGATCGTAATCGTTACGGTATACACGACCTGGTGAGATAATACGTAAAGGTGGCTGCTCAGCTTCCATTGTACGGATCTGAACGCCACTGGTTTGTGTACGTAGTACCAATTTAGGATTGAAGTAGAAAGTATCATGATCGGCACGCGCAGGGTGGTGCTCTGGAATATTTAGCGCATCAAAGTTATGAAAGTCATCTTCAACCTCTGGGCCAGATTTAACAGCAAATCCTAGCTCACCAAAAAACTGCTCAATACGCTCAATGGTGCGAGTAACTGGGTGAAGACCACCAGCTGGCATTGTACGACCCGGCAACGTCACATCAATTGTCTCAGCTGCTAGCTTCTGCTCAAGTGCAGCATTGGCTAACGCTTCACGTTTTACCGTAATCGCATCTTGTACTTGGGTCTTCGCTTGGTTAATCACCTGACCTGCGTCTTTACGCTCTTCTGGTGCTAGTTTGCCTAGCGTTTTAAGAAGACCTGTGATCTCACCTTTTTTACCAAGGTAGTTAACTCTAACTTCCTCAAGGTGCGCAATTTCGCTTGCCTGCTCAACGGCTTCAAGCGCTTGCGCTAAAATATTTTCTAAATTCATTGTCTACCTGATCTTTGCTGAGGTAATTTGCTGTTATTTAATCTCTTATGATAACTGAATTGCAAGGCGATATTCTAGCCCTGTTACAGCTTTAAAGTGGCTTTTATAAAAGGAATTGTTAACTTTCTTTGCGCAGCCATGGATGCGTGATCGAGTTTATCCAATACATCAAGTAACGCACGCATATCACGACTCAATCTCGTGAGCAAAAATCGCGCACATTCATCGGATAGTTCAAGGCCACGCATATGCGCTCTTTTTACTAAGGCTTCGGCTTTATCATCGTCACTCATCGAGCGGATCTGAAAGGTCGTTCCCCAGGTTAGGCGCGATTCTAAGTCTGGCAGTGACAAATTCAGCATGTTGGGTAACAGATCGGCAGTGACCACTAGGCATTTGCCTTTTTCATTAAAACGATTGAAAAAGTTAAATAAGGCTTTTTCCCACGCTTCATCTCCTGCAACCAAATGCACATCGTCTATACAAACTACATCCAGTGCATCGAGCCCATCTAACACTAACGGACCAAAATCCAACACTTCTCGCATAGACAATAAGATAGTTGAAAGCCCAAGCTCTTGCGCTTCAATGCACGTGGCATAAAGCAAGTGCGACTTGCCAGAGTCTGCTAATCCACACAGGTAAGTGTACTGAAAACCAGTTAAACGACGGGCAAGGCCATTTTTTAAGTGACTTACTTCCAATGACGCTTCGCCACCAAAATAAGAGGCAAAGGTTTCGTCATCTGGCAGTGTCACTGGCAACGCCATTTGACGTGGCGATTCCATCCTATTTGCCCACCCAATTGTATTTAAGGTTATTTTCGTCTGCAATTTGATAATAAGCTCTTGGGTCTTCATACGCCTTAAAGCTTTGCTCCAATGCAATCGTTTTACGCAAGTCTGTTGTGCTTGAGGTATGTTCAATTGCAAACTTCACCGCTGTTTTCGCACGGTAGATCACATCGACATCCACCACCGTACTCATGGATAGCAAACGACGCTTAGCCATTTCTACATCCGAAAATGATCGTAATTGCTCGACAACAATTTCAGTTCGATGGGCCTCTAAAGTAAGATTAGGATCGATAACATACTTCTGAGCCAAGGTACTAGATAGCTGATTCACCATATCAATGATAACTTGCTGCTTGTCACCAACATATTGCTCAGGCTCAAAATATTCGGCATCAGTGTAGCGCCAGTCTAACTGCCAAGAATTTGTATGGGCAGGCTGAAACAAACGTGCAGTGATAACGCGCTCCGCCTCATAACGCAATGACGCTTCCTCAACTTCGTTAGAAAAGTTTCCCCATACCTCTGCGATACTCACATTGCTGCGATCTTCAAGATCCATCAAAGGGACGACGACTGGCACACCCCATTCGTCTGCTGTGTCATAAATCAAGCGTTCGAGTTGAGGGTAGCTTTCTTGCGTAACAAACTCTCGGCGGAAGTTATCTTCAATCACCATCCATATCGCGACCATAGGACGGCGGTTGCCCCAAAGCGGTAAGCTAGCTTCTCTAACCAAATCTTCGACCTTACCAGGCTCAAACTCCACCTTTATTTTAGTTACACCTTGTCGATCATAATATTCATACCTCAGCATGTAATCTGAAATACGCTTAAGGCTCGCTTGGATAGAAGGGTGAGAAAAATCATCGGCTTTACCCGTGAGCTTTTGCAACACTTTTAATAATGCCTGTTGGCTCGCTTGCGCTCGTGTTGCGCGAGATTTGTCGTTAACACTCAGCGAGGCTTCATATAAATTTTGAACTTCTACTGCTTTTGCCGTCATAGCAAAACAAAACAGTGCAATAAGGATCAGCCTGATGATCATAATGTCCATGTTTTTTGACTATAAAGTCTGATCCTAAATCAATCATCTGCTTAAAGCAAAGGGCAACGAAAAATATCATGAAATTTTATAAAAACATGATAAATAACAAAATATTAATCTAATATTCAGTATTGTTTGAAGCTATATAGGAACAGGTTCTTGTACTTCTTTTCGGCTCATAAAGCACGTTTATCGCCACTGTTAAGCGTCAAAGTCTGTTGACCTTCCAATCTGATGTAGAACACTTTAAAATTTATCAACTAGAGTCTAAATGGATTACATAATGAAATACTTACACACTATGGTGCGAGTCCGTGACCTTAATGAGTCAATGAAGTTTTATTGCGAGCTATTGGGCCTCGTTGAAGTGAAACGTTATGACAGTGAGCAAGGTCGCTTTAGTCTGGTTTATCTTGCCGCCCCTGATCAAGTTGAACAAGCGCAGCAAAGCTTTTCTCCTACTATCGAACTTACCTATAATTGGGATCCGGAAGAATACACGGGGGGACGAAATTTTGGTCACTTGGCCTTTGCCGTAGAGAACATTTATGCACTTTGCCAAAAACTGCAAGATGCCGGAGTCGTGATCAACAGACCACCGCGCTGTGGCCACATGGCATTTGTAAAATCTCCAGATGGAATTTCTATCGAGTTACTGCAGCAAGGTGATGCATTGCCTCCAGCTGAGCCTTGGCAGTCAATGGACAACACTGGCAGTTGGTAATCACTCAAGCGCCTGAGCGATGTAACTGATTTAAATAAAATTAGTCCCCAATCGCTCAATAGACAAGATGATAGCTTTTAAGCAATTTCACCAGTTGTTTTTTGAAGGGCTTGGAATCTAGCACCAGCTGTAGCGCCTCAAAGTCCGATACAGAACTTTTAGGTGCCAATATCGCTCTGAAATAGGTTTCGTGCGGATTTTGTGAAAAGTGAAACACTCTCTTCCATCCATTTTTAGCAATAAGATATTCTGTCGTAGACCGACTGACGATCGCAATACTCACCCGCTTTTTTAGGACCATTTCCAACAGCGCTTCTTCGGAATTTACGTTCACTCGCTGGATATTGGATTGCTCCATTCCCTGATCTAGGTGTCGATAATAGTATCCAGCAATAGCGCCAACCTGATTTCCATACAAAGAGCTGGGGTGATAATATTCGAACGGTTGATCTATATGCGAAACAAATTCGTCCGTGTCATACATTAACGGGCTACTCCACAAATATTTTTGTTTTTTTCGGTCATCAAACCAAGCTGGATTTACCCCTAATATGAAGCCTTGAAACGTTTGTCGTTCGAGTTGCTTATCTAAGCGTTTGCGTGGTACAAACCGTACTTCTACCCGTACGTCTTTTTGTACTGCATTAATTAATTTGGCTAAATCAAAATAGAGGCCTTTTTGGGACTCTAGATCAATAACATAGGGTGGTTTATCGTGATATATATAGAGAATTTGTGTTTCTGTGGCTTTCACTGAAAAGGCCAGCATTAACAAAGTAGTAATGGCAATACAATACTGTTTTAACACTGAGCGCCTCGTGTATACCCTAAACTTTTCATACAGTCTAATACAGCCTAGCTCCTTCTTGGCACATCAGTTAATTCCTTTTGCATGTTTTTACAATAAGTAAAGGGACCAAAGGCCCCTTCACTTCACAAAAATATAACAAAAACAAATTATTAACAAGTAATATCTGTGATCTAACTC
>NZ_JAKEVK010000169.1:0-10737 GCF_022398435.1 Pseudoalteromonas sp. Isolate6
AATATTGACAAAACCTATAACAGGAACTAGGTTAGTTTTTGACCGCTCTATTTTTCTGAGCGTCCGGAAAAGGATATTTACAAAGGGAACTTTTTAACTATTTAATTTTGGTAAGGAAAAACACATGAAATTACAGCTAAACAAAAAGAACATTAAAGCGCTTTCAAATGACGGAAAGTCAGTACCTGTTGAAATGACCCCACAAGTAGTAGGTGGTGATATGCAAGCACTTTCACCAGCAGGTAGTAACCGTTGCACTTATATTGAATGTTGGACTGGTAAAGCACGCTCATGCTATGAGCATACATGCCAAATGCCATAACCAATATTGAGCGAGTGGAGGAGCTCTCTACTCGCTTTACATTTAAACTATGCTGGATAGTAGTTATAGGTCCACACTCCAAGCGATTTAAGCAATCATTACCTTTAACCTAAAACGCATTAAGGAATTATCACTTCGAAATAGGCTGACAGTGGTCTGCCATATATCAATTTGTTTTTCATTAATGGCGGCTCCACATCCTGCTCTTACTCGGTAAGTAACTGGTCTAAATCACTACGGATCAGTATCTGTGGATTAAATAATTTATCCGGCACTTCAATCTGTTGCACTGCGTCATAAGCAATTACGGTTTTTTGTCCTTTTTGCACTTTGTCTTGTAAAGTCATTGCTACCACTTTGACTTTGTCATCGCGGTTCCCGCGTTCAAAAAATGCCGTTTTTGCATGTTTACCTGAGCGCAAATAAAGCTCAGCTTTTTTTGGGAAATAATCTTTTTGATCAATTTCCAGTAGGATACGCTGATAACTTAATTTGGTTGAATTAGCTTTTAATTCAAGTTGAATAACCCCCTTAACTTGAGCAACATTTTTAACGTGATACTCTTCACTCCAACTCAAAGTTGCAATGTCACCTAACGATGCTTCACCAAGCAGCTTTTGCATCGGAGTAATTCGAATTGGACGACGACTTTTGGGCATAAACATCCAGTAATCGCTTCCTTTCATCAGTACCTTTTGACCCTTTTCAGAGTCAGATTTAAAAATCACTAGAGCGCGTTTTGATGACGATGAATACACATCATATTGTTTTGTATGCTTAAGAATGTCGTCATCAAAAGCTTTCACTGTGGCTGATACCTTCACTGAAGCTGACTCATTTCTAAATGCATCGACTTTTGATAACACGGTTTGTGCATCTATTTTGATAAGCTGTGAAGCATAAACACTAGATGAGGCAACCGCTAATATTGCTAAAGTTAGTAAAGTTTTGGTCAGTTTATTAAACATGGCTTAATGCCTCCGTTATTGGCTTCGTGCTACCTTTGTATGCCGCCTTAAATGCCGCTAATACACAAACTAAAATCATTATTAACATTACACTCAACGCAATTTCCCATGAAAACGTAATAGTAAGTGGATACCCTTGGTTACTGCCTGGAGGTGGTGGCATTTCTAACCCCAAATAAACGAGACCCCAAGCAACGAGGGCCGAAATAGCAATGCCAATTGTTGCGCCCAAGAAACCAATGATGCTGGACTCAAGAATGAAGTTCCTGATGATTTCCCATTGATAAGATCCCATTGCTGCTACCGTCCCGATTTCCCTAGTGCGCTCAGTCACCGTCATCGCCATTGTGTTTGAGATAGAAAAGAACACCAGTAACACCATTATTCCACCCAATAGGCCAAAGATACGGTTATATAAATCTTTAACTGATTGATAGTAAAATGCTCTTTCCCACCAAGGGACAAAGGCCAAAGCCGGAACTCTTGGCTCGTATTGCGCGACCGCGCTTTGAGTATTATTCAAGTCAAATAAGTAGACAGAAAGCGAGCTAACCTTATCAGTGTAGAGTAAAGATTGGGCGTCACTCAGTTTAATGTATAGCTGGCGCTTATCTAAGTCCGGCACACCTGTTGTATAAATCCCTCGAACTTCAAAATCTAAGGCATTTAGCGCACCATCCGTGGTCGTCGACATTAGCGTCACATAATCACCAACAGCCACTTTTAAACTCCGAGCTAAGTCCTTACCTAGCACAATTTGTGACTCGGCTTCAGAGTCACTAAAATCCGATAATGCCTGACCAGATAGCATTGTTAAGAACGGCCCTTTCACCATAAACTCTTCTGGCTCAACTCCTAACCCAATGAAAATAGAACTTTTTTCACCATTTGAAACGAGTCCATTAAAGTTGATTCGAGGTAAAACGCTCTTTACCCTTTCATCTTCTAATAATTGATTTTTTAGCAGTTCAGTATCTGCCAAACCGTACTGCAACGGCATATCTTCTTCTTGCTCTAGCTGTTTTTTATGGGTAATTATAAAGTTACCTTCATCTCTTGCTGCTTTCTCAGCTAAAGATTGGTAGGTAAACAGTGCAAATCCACTAGTCGTTAAAATAGACGCCACCGCTACCGCGGCAACCAAAATTGTGAACAGTGAACGTCGTCCGTTTCTCAGTACGTTAAAAAATGCAAATACAACCCAACGCATTATCCTGCTCTCCTGTTATCTGCTTGTTGTAACTGTTCTGTGATGTGCCCGTCAGCAAGATTTAATACTCGATGGCAGCGATCCGTCATCCGGTGATCATGAGTAGCAATAATAAATGTTGTACCCATGTCATTACCTAGATCACGCATTAGATCCATCACCATGTTCGCTGTGGGTGTATCCAAGTTTGCTGTGGGCTCATCTGCGATAACTAATTCAGGTTTCTTTACTAATGCTCGAGCTATCGCGACACGTTGTTGTTGACCACCAGAAAGCTGGTCAGGACGTTTAGATATATGATCTTTCAAGCCAACTTTATGAACAATTTCGACAACTCTATCCATTCTTTGCTGTTTATTAAGGTTTAACATTAACAACGGATATTCGATGTTCTCAAACACCGACATCACAGGAATTAAGTTGTAGCGTTGAAATATGAACCCCAGTTTTTCTCTTCGAATTTGGGTCAATGCGCTTTTCTGCTTTGGAATTGGCCGATCATTAATCCAAATCTCTCCTTGATACCGCTCATCAAGTAATCCACATATATTGAGTAACGTTGATTTGCCACTACCCGATGGCCCGCACAGAGAAACGGTTTCACCAGCATGAATATGCGCAGCAACCCCCTTAAGTGCATCGACAGTTACGTCACCTGTCGTATAAGATTTTCGAATATTTTCAAAACGAAGCATAGAAGCATCCTTGTGGTTATTTAGTACTAACTAACTGGAGCTTTTGTGCCAGCTCCACCATCGATTTTGCTTGCTCAGCATCATCTAATTTTTCAGCAGCTGCTGCCGCACAACGGTACGCACTAACCTGTAAAGCAGGCTCTAACTGTTTAAACTGCTCACTTTCACTGATTACTTTGTTCAGCAAGTAACTTCCATGCTCTGCGCGATTCATCATTTTTGGAACCTGAGCAAAAGTACAACCGGCAGTTACATTAACTCGTGCTCGCAATGAATAAGGTAAAGACTTAGCCTGCTTGATTGCTCTAGACAACTTCGCAATCCCTTTTTCTGCGTATTGCATTTTTTGCCATGGTTTATTGGTATAACGAGCTTGTGTCGTCTCTGTGCTACCTAACATCGCCAGAGCAACTGGATTTGGTGCTTTTTCGTTAATTTCTTTCAGTGCATTAAAAGCGAATTGATTTTTTTCTTGCGAGCCTTGTAGCCCCGCTTGGTAGGCTTCGATTACCTGCTCAGGAATAGCATTTGAGGCTTCGACGTTTAAGCTTAAGAAGCCCATTGCTGTTATTGCACTTGCTATGATTAATTGGTTTGTCATCACTATTACCCTGTGTTTTTCTGTTGATATGAACATCATAAGAAAAGAAAACCGATAACAGTAAATAAGGTGATAACCTGCGCTTAGGTGGGATAAATGGTAAATATTAAAGATAAAGTGAAGTGCAGTTTAAAAAATTGAAATAATCTAAGATCGGATCCGCCGTTATCCATGATTCAATTCGCGGAATATATAGATATGAGATGCTAAAGATCACACTTTTAGCATCTGAAAGGATATTACATCTGCTTAAATAGCGATTGATATTTTCGACTTACCGCCAATCTATCACTGCTATCTTTTAAGTCTATGTAAACATGACCAAGCTCATCTTTAGTAACACGTTGAATTTTTTCAACTTTGACGATGCAATTACGATGGATACGCCAAAACACTTCTGGATCTAACTCACTTTCCAGTGCTGTAACTGCTGTTTTTATCAAATAAGTATCTGTCGCAGTATGCACTTCAGTGTATTTATTATCAGCAATGAAATACTCAATATCTGAGGTGTTAACGACGTGAAGCTCATTATTTTTGCTAGCCTTGATCCATTTCAGGTGGCTGCTTGTTGCGGCTGCCTGAGTGGTTCCGATCAATTCTTCAAGCATCTCACTGAGTTGAGCTTTTTGGTTTAAGTCGGGAGATTGTTGGAGTACTAGCTTTTGCAGACGTTCAACAGTTCGCTCTAAACGAGATTCTTCGATGGGCTTTAATAGATAATCAATCGCTTGATTCTCAAAAGCCACCACTGCATGCGCATCATAAGCCGTGATAAAAACAACATAAGGCGGCTGTGCGTGTTCACACAGTTGCCGCGATACTTCTAACCCATCTATGCCAGGCATGCTAATGTCCAAAAACACAACTTGAGGTGAAAAAGCCTCAACGAGCATTAATGCTTCTTCACCATCCGCAGCTTGACCAACAATATCCAGCTCTGGCCAGACGGCTTCCAGCATCATTTTTAAATGTGCTCTTAAAATAGGCTCATCGTCAGCGATTACCGCTTTTATCCGTTGAGACATTAATGGGTACCTCCAAAGTTACGCGAACCTGTCCCACTTGGCTATCGTCATAAACCAGCTTAGCTTGATCCCCATAAAGCTGTTCCATTCGCTGTTGCACGTTTTTCAGGCCGACATTCGTGCCCTTTCGTTTACTGCCCCCGATATTACAATCGTTCGACACAACAATAATCACATTCTGCTCAGTGCGCTGTATTATTAGCTTCAGCATACCACCGGATTTAATCTGCTCAATACCATGAGTTACCGCATTTTCTATGATCGGTTGCAGCAACATTGGCGGAAACAAAATATCATCTGTGACTTTATCGGTGACATCGTACTCAATATGCAGACGTTCGCCTAGTCTAATTTTTTGTATGTCCAAGTAAGCCTGATTAAATCTGAGTTCATGACCAAGTGTCAGCCACTGTGTATGTGTCCGGTCTAGGCTATGTCTCAACAAAGCAGTTAATGCTGACAGCATTTTACTCGCTTGTTTCGCGTCAATCGTAATTAACGCTTGGATATTCGCCAGTGTGTTAAAAAGAAAATGCGGCTCAATCTGAGATTGAAGTAGCCTCAGCTGGGTTTCTAGTAATAACTTATCTTTTTGCACTTGGTCTAGCTCGAACTGATAAAGAGCGCGTCTTAATTGTGCGGTTTGCTCATTGCGGTAATAAATAAAGCTAACCACAATCATGAAAAAACCACCAACAACAAACACCCCTAAGTACTGCTGTAAGTCATCGACATAACCACCTGAGTTCTTTATTACATTTAAAAGGATAGGTGTTACACCCCAAACTAAAAATGATAAAACCAATGCGACCGAATATTGTGTAGCCAACTTCATGTTAGGGTAATTTGTCGCCAGCCAAATTCGTGATAATCGAATGGTAAAACCAATCCCGAGCGATATTAGCACCGAAATTATCGGATATTTAGCCCAGCCTATGGCGTAAATCGCAAACCCGATGAGTGTACATATCAATGCCAATCGAACATTTTTTTTCCAATGGTTACCACTAATCGGTGCCCCTTCAGTCTGACTCATATTAAAATTTTAGTTCCGTAGAAAAGTACCATGTCCTGCCAAAGCTAAGCTGCTTATAGATAGCTTCATTACCACCGGCATACTGCCGAATACCGCCACACAGTGAGTTATGTTTAAAGCCACTGTAGCATAGCTTCCCATCAATCAACATACTGTTATCATTAGGGTTTACAACCCAAGTCAACGCAGGCTGCCACACTGTCGATGAGGTAGTTCTCAGGTGCAGCATCAGATTATTCCTAAACAAATTTTGGGTTGCAAAATGCCCGCGCATTACCCGTAATTGATGACTTTCTATATTACCATCTGCAGCCGCAATCAAGTTGCGCCACTGCCCATTACTCGGTGCTCGGCCATCGTACCAATACTCAGCAATTAACGTCACCCCAAAACGCAAACTGTAATTGATCCCCATTAAGGCTTGAAGACTACCACGCCGCCATTGCGTTTGAACTGAAGGAAGAAAGCTGTCTGATTGCAAAGTGTGGGGGTCAAAAACTGGCATCCTGTGCCTTTGCTGCCAAAGTAATGAGCCATGAATTTCCATGCTATCACCGATAACAGTAACAGCACTACCGCCTACTCTTGCGCCTAATTTCTCGTCATAGTGCGCAACGGCCTGAGCTTCAAAATTTTCAAAGTATCGATAATAACGACCACCACAGCCAAAGCTTGCTGCCACTTTCGCCCCTTTTTCTAAGTAATCAGGGACAGTTTCGTTACACAATAGGCTGACACTACCTGTTTCGGTGAAATAGTCTCCCACCGCCATCCAAGTGCCAGGCGGCACTGCGGTATAGACCGCAAGAGAATCGGTAGGAGAAAACATATCGAGAGGTCGAAAACCATAACCAACATCCCAATCCAGTTTTTTCTTGCCGACTGACGCAAACCAATCGCCCAACATCAAATCGTAATAAGCCTCCGAAACGTCTACATCGAGTTCAGACACTCCAGCCATTGTCATCCAGTTTGCAGTGGCCGCAACTCTAATCCCATTAAACTCAGTACTAACATCGAGAGCAGTAAACCAGAACGTCGTGTCTTTTTCATCAAAGATTCGGCTGTTACTGGCATTGAGCTCTTGTACGTTCATGCGCCAAGCAGTATCAAACTCCACGGTCGCATTTGCTGAGTAACTTAACAAAGTGAGAATGGCTGATAGTAAATAGTAGTTGATTAGTTTTTGCATTATGCCCTCCAAATGTGAGTAGCATACGACTTGCTACCACCAATTGGGGGCCAAACGATAAAAAGAAGAATGTTAAGATAAATGGTGAATTAGCGTGATAAACGGTTTAAGAACACTAAACGGGAGCAAGCTTGGGACCAGCTTGCTCCCACAGCCTATTCAGACGCAGACGTTTCCATTTCCGCGTCTATTTTTTCTGGCTTTTTGAGCTTAATTTCCCGATCTGCCGAGGCGATGGTTTCTTTACGGTGTGCAATGATCACGCGGGTAATTTTCAACCGTGATACGGCTTCATTGATATCCTCTTCCAAACCAGTATCAAGGTGACTTGTCGCTTCATCCATAAACAGAATCTTAGGGTCTTTATACAGGGCACGTGCCAAGATGATCCGCTGCTTCTGGCCCCCAGATAAGCTCGAGCCCATGTCCCCAATCAAACTATCATAGCCCATAGGCATTTCGCTAATATCGTCATGAATGGCTGCAAGCTGGGCACAGTGCACCACTTTTTCCATATTAATCGGAGTATCAAAAAAGGCGATATTATCAGCCACTGTACCTGATAATAACTCATCGTCTTGCATTACCGCGGCGATTTGCTGACGGTATTGTCTCGCCCCAATTTGGCTAAGCGGCACACCATCCACAAATATATCTCCACTAGAGGGCTTATTCAGACCTAACATTAGTTTGAGCAACGTCGACTTACCACAACCAGAGGGCCCAGTAATTGCAACGGATTCACCCGCATTGATTGTCAAGTTAAGCTTGTCTATGACATTGGGGGTCGCATCTGAGTATGCAAAAGAGATGTTTTTCACCTCAATCTTGCCTTCAATATTCAGCTTGCGGTATTGATCTGGTTGCAACTCTTCTTTATCTGTCAAAGCGATATCGGCGATACGGTCAAAGTGCAAACCAAGCATCTTAAATTCAATCAGCTTTTCTATTAGGTTTGCAGTCTTATCCATAAACTGACGCTTATACGACATAAAAGCAAATAGCATACCGGTACTAAATCCACCAGCAATTACCAAATGTGCCGCCAAATAAACCACAATAATATTCTCGATACCGAATAACGCGCGGTTAATCGCATCATAGCCGATTTTAAAATTGCCCAAGCGGATATTGTGGTTAATTGCGCTAGCATAGCGATTTTGCCATTGTCCTTCCCGCTTTACCTCAGAGCCGAATAATTTAATCGTTTGGATCCCGCGCACTGTTTCCATAAAGTTAGAGTTTTCTTCTGCGCGAGCCATAATTTCCTGCTCACTGATATTACGAAATGGCTTATACATAGCGATACGAATAATAGCGTAAGCGATAACAGCTACCAGCACGACAGCTGATAACATGGGGCTGTAAAAAAAGATCATCGCCAAGGTGATAATCGCCATTAAGCCATCAATAATCGCTTCAATGACACCAGTTGTAAGGAGCTGCTTTACCTGTTGTAGCGAACTGAAGCGAGAAACAACATCTCCCATGTGGCGCTTTTCAAAATAAGCGATGGGTAAACGCACTAAGTGATGAAATAAATTTGCACCTAATTGGATATTCATCTGATTACCAAAATGCAGCAAGGTGAAGCCTCGCAGTGCATTGGTGGCAATTTCAAACAATAGGACTAAAAAGAAACCAACTGCAAGCACGGTTAATAATGAGGTATCCCCTGTAAGTATGACATCATCTATAACGAGTTGGATATAATAAGGCGCTGCAAGCGTGAATACTTGTAGCAAAATGGAAAGCATAAAAATAAGTAGCAATGAACGTTTTAAGCCAGTAATACGACTCCAAAAATCGGAGAACTTCAAACTGGCCTTTCGCTCTTTCTTCTCAAACTCTTTGGTTGGCGTTAACTCAAGCGCCACTCCAGTAAAGTGCTTAGAAGCCTCTTCCATCGTAAAGGTCTTTTCGCCACCAGCTGGGTCGTGGATCACGATGCGCTTTTCGTTGGCCTTTTTAAGCACCACAAAGTGATTCATGTCCCAATGCAAAATTGCCGGTGTTTGCAGCGCATCTAAATCCTCAAGTTCAATTCGCAGTGGTCTTGAGGTTAAGTGCAGCTTTTCAGCAAAGTGCATTATGTCGAGTAGCGTACAGCCTTCAATTGAAATACTAAAACGCTGTCTTAAGCGTGTTAAGTCAGTATGGTAACCATGATATCCCGCAACCATGGCAAGGCTTGCAAGACCACACTCAGCTGCCTCTGATTGAATGATCACTGGTAAAGATTTCCGCGACCAAAACTCTAACTTATTGGCTGCGCCTTCGTGTTCCATTTCCATATCAACCCTTTTACTTCTTATAATTGGCCTTTGATGCTAAATACTGGGTCAAACAACCAGCGCAATAATGAGCGTTCTTCTACCACAATATCGGCATCAAGTGTCATTCCTGCTCTCAATGCGGTATCTTTACCGTATGCCTTAACCGCTTGCTCATCAAGTGCAACAACCACGCGATACGCAGGCTCCTTAATAATACCCGGCATATTAGTTTCCTCAGGTAAAATCACACTGTTACTGAGCTCTACAATTTTTCCTTTGTAAATGCCAAACTTTTCATAAGGAAAAGCGTGATAACGCAGTTTTGTCTCTTGTCCTTCTTTGATAAAACCAAAGGCCGAGGTTGGGATATAAACTATCGCTTGCATATCACTATGCTCGGGGATCAGGGTAAGTAAATGTTGACCCATAGAAACATTTTTACCTAACTTTGCCAGTAATCCTGTCACTACCCCTGACTGAGTCGCACGAACTTCACCAAGTCGCTCCTGCTCAATGGATGAGATTTGGATAAGCAGGTCAGCTTGTTGCGATTGCAGCTGAGAAATTCGGTTTTGGTGTTCTATGGGCAGTTTAGCCAATTGATTTTTGATGTTTTTAAGTTGCGATTCCAGTGCAATGCGTTCCGATCGGATGGAAGACGATTGCTGCTTTAGCGACAGCAAAGTATCTTTCTGGCGCTGCAACTCAAGCTCAGAGATGTATCCGGTGCCTTTTAGTGTTGCAATTTGCGATACTAAATCTTGATTAAGTAGTAGCCGCTCTTGGAACGTAGTGGCTTGACTCTCAAGTTCACTTAACTTTTCTTTTGCAGTGCTTTCTTGCTGCTGCAACTCCTCAATATCAAGTTGATATTGACCTCGCAATTGCTCTATTTGTTGTAATAGATTTTTTTGTTGGAACCGGTACTGATTAAGTAAAGCTTGATTTAATTCGGTGGCTTCGGTGCTATGTTTTGCAGATGCAATACGCAGCAACGGCTGCCCCGCAATCACCTCTTCACCTTCTTTAACCAACACCTCAGACACAACACCTTGTTGCATCGCTGCAACGCGCAGCAATCCGCCACTGGGTTCGATGACGCCAGATACTCTTTCCTTTCTGGTATAGCTACCACTAGATAGAAACACGATGCTTAAAACCACAACCACTAGAATAAGTAACCCTAACGTTTTAAATACAGGCGGTTGGATCAAGCTAATTGTGCCCTCTAAGCGGTGCTGCTTATGCTCTAACACCTCACGGCGAAATAAATTTTCCATAGCACTTATTGGGTAATATTATTGTTAATATTTTTTTATTGAAAATACAATGTACCACGGGTAGTAACAGAAAGGAATGAAATAAGGCAAGTCATACTTGCCTTATTTCTATTCTAAGAAGTGTTATAC